>DATGJI010000017.1 GCA_035295225.1 Candidatus Eremiobacteraceae bacterium
ACCGCCGACGTCTACGCGATCAACGCCTCGACCGGCGCCAAGATGTCCGGGCTCGCCGGCTCGGGCGGGTTGGACAACGCCTACTCGCAGTTGGCCGCGGTTCCCGGCGTGGTCTCCGCGATCGGACTTGGCTGGGACAACGGCACGCTGTCGATTCGCGGCGGCAAGTTCCAAGACGCTGCCTACGAGTTCGACGGCGTTCCCGTCAACAGGTCTTTTGACAACTATCCGGCCACCGAGCTTGCTACGCTCGGCCAGCAAGAGCTACAAGTCTACACCGGCGGCGCGCCCGTCGGAACCAGCGCCAACGGCATAGCCGGATTCGTGAACCAGGTCATCCGCAACGGCACGTATCCAGGCTTTGCGGAGATGAACTTCGGGGTCGGCGGTCCCGCGCTCTACAACAAATTCGACATACAAGCGGGCGGCGCGACGCCGGATCGCAACTTCACATACTTCGTCGGCTTACAGAAATCGTCGACTTCGCAGAGGCTTGCGGATCAGTTCAACGGCGCGTCGCTGACGAACTCGGCAGCCAACGTCACACTCCTGGACTTCAAGGTGCCGCCGGGCGGTCTCAGCGCGGGCTGCAACCCCGCGACGAATCCGAACTACGCGAGCTATACGATCTGCTACGCGCAAGGCGTCGGCCCATTCTTCGGTCCGAGCGGCTACATCCTCGGGCCCTGGACATGGGATTCTCCCGCTACCGCGTACGACTCACAAAACGTCATCAACTTGCATTTCGGCATTCCACATTCCAAGGATGCCGGCAAGGACGACATCCAGGTCCTTTTCGACAACTCGTATCAGTTGACGAACTACTACAACACACTCGGCGACATGTTGCCGGCGATTCAAGCGGATTGCGCCGCGGGCGGACCGATATTCGCCAACGTCTCCTGCACCGGCCCGATCATCACGGCGCCCAGCGGCCTCGTGTATCAAGGACCGACCGGTGTTGCGCTACCTGCAAGCGCCACGTCGCGCATCGTGCCGTACGCATTCCCCGATTGCTCGCTTGTCTGCCAGCCGGGCATCAACGCGGCCGACGGACAGCAAGTGGGCCAGAGCATCGAGAAGCTCCAGTATCAGCATAACTTCGGGAGTACGGCGTACCTCCGTGTCTACGGCTACTCGTTCTATTCGTGGTGGTACAATCACGGCGCTGTCGGAACGGCGTTCCCGTTCGTCCTGAATCAGAACCCCATGTATGACCTCGACACGCACACCCGCGGTGTTTCAGCGACGTTCGCCGATCAGCTGAATGACAAAAACCTGTTCAGCGTTGACGCGTCAGTCGTTCACGCCACGAGCACGCGCTACAATAACTCGACGTATAACACGGGGCCCGGGAGCACGCTTTCGGAACTGGTCAGCTCGGCGAACCCGCTCAACGGCTTGTGCTACAACCTTGCGAATACTGCGGTGCCAGTCTCGTGCGAGCCGGGTGGAGGCGCAAGCAGAACGACGTTCGGCGCCCCGCTTCCCACCACCCCAGCACCCGCCGGCTTCGAATACCTCGTCGTAGAAAACGGCAATCACGGCTTCCTCAACCAGGTCGTGCCGACGTTCACGAGCTTCGACATCAACGATGATCTGCAGGCAAGCGAACACCTGAAGTTCAGCCTCGGCCTGCGTCTCGACAACTACCAATTCCTAGGATCAAACACTCAGGGACTCGCGCGCACGTTCTGGTTCAACGCTTGGAATCAGGTCGCGTGCGTCTCGACGGCTCCGGGTTCGACGCCGTTCTTCAATCCCGCCGGACCCGGCGCCGCGTGCCCGGCCGGAACCAAGGTCGCGACGATGGTCAACACCCCGAGCGACAACAAATACAACGAGACCGAACCGCGCGTCGCGTTCACCTACTCGACCACGCCAAACGACGTCTTCCGCGGTGAATACGCCGTAAGCGCGCAGCCGGCCAACGCCGCGTACCAGCAGTACAACACGGCGCAGCAGAACCTTCCGAACGCGATCGCGCCGTCGTTCTACCAATACGGCTTCAACTCGCCCAGCCACGTGATCCCGCCGCAGGTGGCCTACAACACCGACGTCTCATGGGAGCACCACTTCAACGGCAGTGACGTCTCGTTCAAACTGACGCCGTACCTGAGAAAGACGAAGGACGAGAGCCAAAACATCGTCATCAGCTTCGCGACGAACTTCGCTTCCGGACTGCCGATCGGCAATTCGACGGACACGGGCGTTGAGTTTGCGCTGACGAAGGGCGATTTCAACGCGAACGGCTTCTCGGGTATGCTCTCCTACACGCATGAGAACAACGTGACGCGATATTCTCCGCTGCCAAACGGCAACGGGTCGCTGCTCTCGTCGATCAACAATGCGATCAAACAATACAACGGCTACACGAGCGCGTGCGCGGCCGCCCCGACGCGGCCGATTTGCGGCGCGACCGCCACAGGAGCCGCGGCAGCTCCTTGCTATACCGCCGGCGGGGCGCCCGATCCCGGCTGCGCGGCCGGCGACATCGCAAATCCGTACTGGAACGCTCCGCCGCGCGGCCTGTTCGATCTGTACGGCACATATCCGACCGAACAGCTCGGCGGATTCTTCCCCAACGCGAACATCTTCGGGTCGATTCCTACGGGCGTCATCCCGAACTACTTCACCGCGGTGTTGAACTTCCGGCATGGCAAACTCGACCTCACCCCGACGGCCGTGTTCACGGAAGGGAACGCCTACGGTTCGCCGCTGGTCGCCGCCGGTATCGCGCCCGACTTGGGCTTCTTCTGCTCGAACGGGCAATCGCCGACGCTAACCGGATCAACGACGGGCGACCCGCGTTACCCGTACGGAGCCGCCGGCGGTTCGCCGTTTAACGCTACGTGCTTTGCTCCGCTCGGCGGTGTGCCGGATCCTGTCACACATAACTTCGACTCCTTCGGAACGTTCCGTAACCCGTCGAACATCAACCTCGGCATGCAGATCAGCTACGATGTCTCCCCACATGCCACGGCACAATTCCAGCTGATCAACGTCTACAATCGGTGCTTCGGCGGAGCGAGCGAGCCGTGGACGAAAGGCGCAGGCGAACACATCTGCGGCTACGTCGGCGGCGGCAACGGCTTCGGCTACGGAGCCAACTTCTACAATCCGAACTCGACGATCGATCCGGGCGAACGGTTCCCATACGTCGGCGCAAACGGCGGCGCGCCGTTCTTCGCCGTCTTCGATCTGAAGTTCAAGATGTAGGCCATATCTCTACGACGACGCTCAAGGGGCCGACGCTTTCGTCGGCCCCTTCTTGCAATCCGGAGGATACCATGATGTTCGCGCAGTTCTCGTTCATCGTTCTCGCGCTCGTCGCTCCCGCGGCCGGCACCGGCGGCGCGTCGCCGTTGCGCGAAGTCGTCTTCAACGCTTCGTACAGCGATACGCATACGCAGAACACGACGTCGTTCTACGGCAATCAACAAGCTCAAGTAGCTGACAGCGATCGCGGAACGGTCAGAGTCGACGTCATGGAGACGTCGGCGGAGGCGCTCGGGCTTCGGATCACCGAGACGTGGAACGCCACGGGAACGCCGCGCGTCTACTTGGGCAACATCGGCGCGGACTGCTCGGTCAATTTCGCGCCGGATACCATCCAGCTCGTGACGCGCGAGCTGCTCGGCTACTTCTGCCGCGCGCTAGGCACGCAGCACTCATATGCGGCCGATGAGAAGTGGTCCGTCAACGGACCGGCGCATACGGGCATCACGGAATCGTATGCCGTGACGAAAGTAGATGGGGCAAAGGTGACCATCCATGAAAGCCGGTCCTCGAACACATCAACCGTCCAGGCCGGCGAACTAAGCGGCGATTCGACGGTCGTCTACGAACCGGCGAAGCTCGTACCCGTCAGCGGTTCGTTCGATCTGAGGGTCGCCAGCGGCAGTTTCGCGACGACCGAGGAGGATACGGTTCTCTTACGTTTCGACCGCGTCTCCGACTCGCTCGATGCGAACCCGTGACTGAAGGGACCGATTTTCTATCGGCCCAATGGGCGAGCGATGGGGGAGCGCCAATGGACGGCCTGACCTACGTGCGCGAGATGCGCGATCGAGGGACCAACTATCCTCCGATTGGTCGGTTCGTCGAGTTCGCGGTGCGCGACGTGGCGCAGGGCCGCATCGAAGTCACCGGTCGCCCGAACGAGCAGCACTACAATCCGTTCGGCGTCGTGCATGGCGGTTTTGCCTGCACGCTCATGGATCTTGCGCTCGGACACGTCTCCGTGACGATGCTTCCATCGATGGAGAAGGCCGTCGTCACGACAGACCTGTCCGTGAAATACGTGCGCCCGCTCTACGCCGCGGTCGGCGAAGTCTCGTGCGTCGCGACGGTCTTGCACAGCGGCAAGACGATCATCGTGGCCGATGCCCAATTGCGCGATCAGGCCGGCAAGCTGTACGCGACGGCGCAGTCGACGTGCTTCATCGTACCGCGGCGTTCGAGTTAGGCGCCGTTCTCCGAACGCGCGGCCCAAGAGATCGCGTCCTCGAGTGATTCCTCGCCCCAAAAAAGCTCGCCGCGAACGAGGCAATTCGGCGCACCGAAGATTCCCAGCTCGATCGCCCGCGCGGTGTTGGCGCGAAGGCGGCCTCGTTTGTCGGGCTCCAACGCACGAGCGACGATCTCGTCTGCAGGCAGGCCAAGGCGACGAAGGACGTCGAGGACGACGGCGGCATCCCCGATATCACGGTCCTCACCAAAGTTCGCCGTGAAGACCGCCCGAATGAAATCTCCGCACCACGGCTGATCCGCTATTGAACACGCGACTCGTGCCGGCAGGGTCGAGCCGCGGGGAAACGCGGTTGGCCTCACCCACGGCAATCCAAACTTGTCGGTGAGCCTCTCCATGTCGCGCCACATATATGCGCCGCGCCGCTCATTGATGTTGAACGGCGAATCGTTCCAGCCTTGCAGTTCGAAGATCGGCCCGAGCAAGAACGGCATCCACACGAGTTTGACGCCCGCTTTGCCGCACAGATCTTCGATTCGCATGGCGGCGATATATGAGTACGTGCTTGCGAAGTCGAACCAGAACTCCAAATCGGGTTCGCGCTCTCCAGGTTTCATGACACTGGTGGCCGATTCGCGCGTTCCCCTTTGCCGTCCCGCGCCGCAGCGTACCGGATGTTCCCATAGGGGTACTCAAACGCGCCGTGAGTATGCTAGTTTAAGGATAGGAAAAGCGCGCACCACCGTCAGGAGACGATCCACTGTGAAGAACAAAGGCACGAAGAAAGTCAAGCGCGGTCTCGCGCAGATGCTCAAGGGCGGCGTCATCATGGACGTCACGACGCCCGAACAAGCGATCATCGCGCAAGCCGCAGGGGCGGTCGCAGTCATGGCGCTCGAGCGCGTGCCGGCCGACATCCGCAAAGAAGGCGGGGTCGCGCGCATGGCCGACCTTGAGATCGTTCAGCGCATCATGGATGCGGTCACCATTCCGGTCATGGCAAAGGCGCGCATCGGCCACTTCGTCGAGGCTCAAGTGCTGCAAGCGATGGGTGTCGATTTTATCGATGAAAGCGAAGTGCTGACGCCGGCCGACGACGCCTACCACATCGACAAACGCGATTTCACGGTGCCGTTCGTCTGCGGAGCGCGCAATCTCGGCGAGGCGCTCCGACGAATCTCCGAAGGCGCGGCCATGATCCGCACGAAGGGCGAGGCCGGTTCCGGCAACATCGTCGAAGCGATCCGCCACCTCCGACAGGTCAATGATGATATCCGCCGTCTCGCGTCGTTACCGGTCGAAGAGCTCGTCTCCGTCGCCCGCGATCTCGGCTCGTCCATCGAGATCGTCCGCGACGTCGCGAAGGCCGGCCGCCTTCCTGTCGTCATGTTCGTCGCGGGCGGTGTTGCAACGCCGGCTGATGCCGCGTTGTGCATGCAACTCGGCGCCGAGGGCATCTTCGTCGGTTCGGGGATCTTCAAGAGTTCCGAACCCGAGAAGACCGCCAAGGCGATCGTCTCGGCCACGCACTTCTTCGATGATCCCGCGAAGATCATGGAAGCGTCGAAGTCGATCGGTGCGCCGATGGCGGGGCTTGAGATCTCGCAGATCCCGAAGGATCAACTGCTGGCCGGCCGCGGCTGGTAATCGTGTCTGAAGGGGCCGACGTCAGTCGGCCCTCATCAGAAGAATTCATATGTCCAAAAAAACCGTGATCGGCGTTCTCTCGCTGCAGGGCGACGTCGACGAGCATATCCACGCGCTGCGCAACGCGGACGCAAAGGCCCGCGGCGTCAAGACTTCCGACGACCTTGAGAAAGTCGATGGTCTCGTCATGCCCGGCGGTGAATCCACCACGCTCGCCATCGTGCTCGAACGGTTCGGCCTCGTTAAACCCTTGCGGGCTCTCGCAGCCCGCGGCACGCCGATCTGGGGCACGTGCATGGGAATGATCATGATGGCGCGCAGCGTCGTTGGATCGGCGCAGCCAACGCTCGGATTTCTCGACATCGAAGTGAAGCGTAATGCGTTCGGCCGGCAAGTCGAAAGCTCGGAGCTGCGATTGAACATCGATGGCATCGACGGCAAACCGTTCCCGGGCGTCTTCATTCGTGCGCCGTGGATTGAACGGGCGGGCCGCGACGCCAAAATCCTAGCACGTGTGAACGACAAAGGCGTCATGGTCCGCCAAGGCGCGTTCCTCGGAACGTCTTTTCATCCGGAATTGACCGATGACGCGCGCGTCCACCGCTACTTCGTGGAGATGGTGGAACGGGTGCTGGGCAAAGGCTGACGATCATCTCGGAGGCAGGGGACCGCTCCGAATCGCGATAAATGAAGCGCGTACAGGGGGTCCTTACTTCGGATGGTCGACGTCCTCGTCTTGAACGCCACCTACGAAGCGCTCAACGTCACATCGTTGCAGCGAGCGGTAAAGCTCGTATTTTCGGGCAAGGCCGAGGTTCTCCACACCCACGATCGCCCGCTCCGCGCCGCCACCTTCGAGATGCGAATGCCATCCATCATCCGCATGCTCTACTATATCCGGCGGCCGCGCCAGCAAGTCGCACTCACGAAGAAGAACGTGCTCTTGCGCGACGACTACACGTGCCAGTACTGCACCCGCAAGGGTGACGGTCCGATGACGGTCGACCATGTGGTGCCCAAGAGCATCGGGGGCCCGTCCACGTGGGAGAATCTTGTCTGCGCGTGCCTCGCCTGCAATAATCGCAAGAACAACCGCACGCCGCAAGATGCGAACATGCATCTCGCGCGCAAGCCGCGCATGCCGAAGTACATCCCGTGGATCCAGGTGAAGCGCCACACGCTGCCTGGCGAGTGGTATAAGTATTTGTTCTTGTATCACGTCTCGATCGAAGAGCGCATAGAGCCCTGACATAGGCTATGTAGGGCGGACCTTTACGGTCCGCCGAGAGTCGTGATGAGCGATCCCAATCGCGAGCCCGAAGACCCGACGAGCTTTCGCTCGATCGCAGTCTGGTGGCGAGCGCTCACGTGTGTGCCAGTCGGCGCCATATTCGGCTTCGTTTGCGCATTGGTCATCCTATCGCTCCGAGGTGTGCATGCTATTGAACCACCACTCGCGTTGCCGCAATCGCTGTATCTCGCAGCCACGGTCGGCACGCTTTGGGGTGCCGTCTACGTGCCGATCGCCTATCTGATCTTTTTGCGCAAGGAGCGACTGCTCAACGCGCTCATCGGCGTCGCGATCGGTACGATCCTCATCGGCGTCTTCGGCCTGCGGTTCGTGGGTCCGTTTGCGCCAGTCACGATTTCCGCGTCAGTTGGGTTCTGGCTTAGCTGCATCGCGATTTATGCAAATCGCGAGCGGCGACAGCATGACGACGGATGGCAGGGTTACTTCAGTCCGCCGATCCAGAGGAAATGACGATGGACGCCGTCACGCAACGAGACATTCGTGATCATTCTCTCGATTGCTCTGTTTGCCGGGCCGGTCGGCGCAATGTTCTTGGCCTGCGGATGGATGGCGCGGCGCGAGAAGCGACGAGCGGCGTCCTAAGGCGGAGGTCCGATCACTCGCGCGGGGCGATTTTCTCGAAGATCCTTGCGACGGGGAGCGCGAATCCGGCGAGCGATGCGTGCGTCAGAACTTCGTCGCTGCCGAATTGCTTGCGACCGCGCGCGTCGCATGCCTCAACTGTCTTTTGGACCGGATCGACGATGAACACGACTTCGGCGCCGGATGCAAGATACACACGAACGTTCTCGTCGACATCTCGTTGCGCGTCGCCCGGCGAAAGCACCTCGACGACCGCATTTGGCGCGACGACCGGAATGCTCGCACCTTCATCGTCGTCGTAGCCTACCCGCTCATACGAGAGGTACGCAACATCGGGGACAAGGGGTCGTCTCGGCTCTCCGGGCGGCGCAAGCCGGAAATCCCATTCCGCGCTTACGCGACCACATCCGTACGTCCGCGCCCACTCCAAGAGGGCCACGAGAAACGCGCCTTGAGCCCGGCCGTGCCGTTCTCTCGGATTCATCTTTTGCAGCGCCCGGCCGTTGACCCATTCGGTCGCCGGTTTCGTCTGCGGAACTTCGATCTCGAGCATGCTTTGCGCCTCATCCCGAGTATATCACGCGGCCGGTTAGAGCGTCAGTACGATCTTCCCAAAATTCTCGTTGGCTTCGATCGCCGCGTGTGCCGCCGCTGCTTGTTCTAGCGGGAGGACGCGGTCGATCGGCATGACGATGCGCCGGTCGGCGAAAAAGGGCAGCATCGCGCCGAATGCCTTCGTCGCACGTGCCTTTTCATTGTCGTCGCGATTGCGCATCATCGTGCCCGCGAGCCTCAGCCGCTTGCGCATCAGCATCGAGATGTCGAGATCTGCGCGCGGTCCGCTTAACGTTGACACAAAAACCAGTCGACCAAGCGTAGCGAGGCACGCAACGTTGCGCTGAAGATAGTCGGCGCCGACGAAGTCGATGACGACGTCGACATTCGGGAACTCGAGTGATTTCGGATCGACGACATGATCGAGCCCAATCTCTTGCGCGCGCGCCGCCTTGACCGCCGAACGCGTCGAGCCATAGGTCACCGCTCCAATAGCCTTCGCCAATTGAACAGCGGCTAGGCCGACGCTCGATCCGACCGCGTGTATCAGCACGCGTTCGCCTTGGACGAGCGATGCGTGCGAGAAGAGCGCATCGTGCGCGGTGATGTATGCTTCCGGAATGCCACCCGCCTCGATGTCCGTCACGGCGTCCGGCACCGGCAGCACCAACGGCTCGCGTGTCGCCACGAATTCGGCCTGCGCGCCGCCGCCCACAAGTCCCATGACGCGATCGCCGACGCGCAAATCGCGAACGCCGGGACCGACAGCGCTTACTTCGCCGGCGAACTCCATGCCGAGGATATCCGGCGGTGATCCCGGCGGCGCGGGGTAGCGGCCGCGTCGCTGGAGCGTGTCGGCGCGATTGACGCCGGCTGCGCGTACTCGGACGATGATTTGGTCATCGCGGGGCGCAGGGGGCGCGGGGACATCGGCGATCTCGAGGACCTCGGTGCCTCCGAAGGCCTTGAGGCGGAGTGCTTTCATCTACTATCGTTTGCCCGGCGGACCATAAAGGTCCGCCCTACATTCGCTGGTAACCTCCGGGCACATCTTCCCATCGCTTCCGGAGGTCTTTCGCCGTGTCGCGCCTCGACCAATCCAACACGCCGTATTTTGATGCGCTTCGCGACTACGTCAACGATGGCGTCGTCTCGTTCCACACGCCCGGCCACAAACACGGCGTGGGCATGCACCCGCTCTTGCGCGATTTCATCGGCGACAACATCCTCAAGATCGACCTGACGCAAGTCCTCGGGCTGGATGATTTGAGCCAGCCCGAAGGCCCGATCAAGCTCGCGCACGAGCTGGCTGCCGCGGCGTACGGAGCCGACCACAGCTACTTCCTCGTCAACGGGTCGACTGCCGGAAACCAAGCGATGCTGATGACTGCGGTGCGGCCGGGCGACACTGTACTGCTCCCGCGCAATTGCCACAAATCCGCCCTGAGTGCGCTGATCCTCAGCGGCGCGAGACCGGTCTATCTCAAGCCGGAACTCGACCGAGAACTCTTTGTCGACCACGCGGTGACGCCGGCAACCGTCGAGGCGGGACTTCGCGATGATCCAAAGGCCGTTGCGGTTTTCCTCACGAGTCCGACGTACTACGGCGCGACCGCCGATCTGGCCGCCATCGCGGACATCGTGCATGCGCGCGGTAAACTGCTTCTCGTCGATGAGGCGTGGGGTCCACATCTGCAATTTCACCCCGAGTTGCCGCAGTCGGCGACCGCGGCGCAAGCAGACGCGTGCGTCAATTCAACCCACAAACTGCTCGGCGCGATGAGCCAAGCCGCGATGCTCCACGTGGTCGGCGAGCGCATAGACACCGGTCGGCTGGAGGCCACGTTGCGCATCTTTGCGAGCACGAGCCCGCAGCTTGCGCTGCTCGCAAGCCTCGACGTGGCGCGGATGCAGATGGCGACCGAGGGAGAGGCGCTGCTCGGCCGGGCCCTCGCGCTAGCGCGAGACGCGCGCGTGCGGCTCAACGCGATCCCCGGCATCTACTGCATGGGAACGGATCACATCGGCCGGCCGGGCGTGGCCGGCTATGACGAAACGCGCATCGTCGTCCACGTGAGACAACTCGGCATGACCGGCTATGACGCGGACCGCATATTGCGCGAGCGTCACAAGATCCAATTCGATCTCGCGGATCACTTCAATCTCGTCGGAACGATAACGATCGGCGATACGGAGCGTTCAGTGGATGCGCTCGTCAACGCAGTCGCGGCGCTGGCACGCGAGTCTTCAACCGGCGACCGAACACAGGCGGCGCCAGACGGGCCCGCGCCGGCTCACCGCGACACGTATTCACTTCCGCCGATTCCGGTCGCGGTCGTCACTCCGCGAGAGGCGTTCTTGAGCGATTACGTCGAAGTGCCGTTCATCGAAAGCGCCGGCCGAATCTGTGTGGAGGTGATAACGCCATACCCGCCCGGCATCCCGATAATATGCCCGGGCGAACGAATCACGGATGAAACCATCGACTATCTCACACGCGAACTCCGCGCGGGCATCCACATCCAAGGCCCGGTGGACGACTCGCTGCGCACCGTCCGGGTGCTACCATAACGATCGCACGAGGTGACGTTATCTTGAAAGAGGACCTCGCCCACCCCGATACCGGCGACTGGGAACTCTACGCACTGCTCGACATATTCACCCCACCCATCCGGCAGGCGCTCGTCAATCTACCGAATTTCAAAGACCTCATCGAGGTCATCCTCGACCTCGGGCGGCTCCCGGAAGCTCGCTTCCCATCCGACTTCTGTTACCTGTCGCAGATCCCGGTCAGCGCGGATGACATCGCTGCCGTCGTGACCCGCATCGGTGAATTCGGTAAGGACAACCGCGCCGGGATCGAGCAGACGCTGCATCGCATCTCTTGCCTGCGCAACCGCAACGGCAAGATCATCGGCTTGACGTGCCGCGTCGGCCGCGCGGTCTACGGCACGATCGATATCATCCTCGACGTCGTGCGCTCCGGCAAGTCCATACTGCTGTTGGGCAAGCCCGGCGTCGGCAAGACGACGATGCTGCGCGAAGTAGCGAGGGTGCTTTCGGGCGACTTGCGCAAGCGCGTCGTCATCGTGGACACGTCGAACGAGATCGCCGGCGACGGAGATATCCCGCACGCCGGCATCGGTCACGCCCGGCGCATGCAGGTCGACGTGCCGCTCAATCAGCACGCGGTCATGATCGAAGCGGTCGAGAACCACATGCCGGAGGCGATCGTCATCGACGAGATCGGCACCGAGGCTGAATCCATCGCGGCCCGCACGATCGCAGAGCGCGGCGTGCAGCTCATCGGCACGGCGCACGGACTGGACCTCGAGAGCATACTCATGAATCCCACGCTCTCCGATCTGGTCGGCGGCATCGGCGCCGTGACGCTCTCCGACGAGGAAGCCAAGCGGCGCGGCACGCGCAAGACGGTCCTCGAACGCAAGGCGCCGCCGACATTCGACGTCGTCATAGAGATCCAAGACCGCGATAGGCTTGCGTTGCACGCGCCGGTCGCCGACGTCGTGGACGCCATGCTTCGCAGCCACGAGCCGAAACCCGAGATCCGCGTCCGGACCGACGGCGGCGGTGTCGAAGTGGTGCAAGAGGCGGAAGCGCAGACCGTGCAGTCGCGCTACAATTCGGTTCCAACGCATGCGCACACACGCTCACATGGCTACGATCGAAACGCCGCGCCGTCCGTGTTTTCCCTTGCCGACGAAGACGACGACGAACCAGCCACCGATATCATCCGTATCTTCCCATACGGCGTGAGCCGTTCGAAGATCGAGCGAGCCGTCGCCAACCTGCGCGTACCGGCGCTGATCGCGCGCAAATGGGATGATGCAGACGTGGTCCTCACGCTCAAAGCGCTCGAGCGGCGCGACAACGGCCGGCTACGTGAGATCGCGGCGCAGAACATCCCGATCTACGCTCTCAAGACCAACACCACGGCACAGATCCAGACGTGTCTCAAAGATCTCTACGATCTTCCGAGCGTCGACGACGAAGAGCTCGCGATGCGCGAGGCGGAAGAAGCAGTGTACAAAGTGATGCTGCATCACAAACCGGTCGAGCTCTCGCCGCAGTCGTCATACGTGCGCCGCCTGCAGCATCAGATGGTGGAGAAATACCATCTGCTCTCACGCTCGACAGGCATCGAGCCCAATCGGCGCGTGCGCGTCTACAAGGATGCGGCGCAATAAGCGCGGGTCTGCTCGTCACCTTTGAAGGCATCGAAGGAGCCGGCAAGTCCACCCAGATCCGGCTCCTGCACGACTACCTGTCCGGCACGTCGGTGCCGTTCGTCTTCACGCGCGAACCCGGCGGCACGCAACTCGGCGAAGAGCTGCGGCGACTGCTGATCGACCCGCTCGGTCGGCTATCGCCGCAAGCCGAAACGCTGATCCTGAGCGCCTCGCGCGCCGAGCTTTGCGATAAAGTCATCGAACCGGCGCTAGCCGAAGGGCGGCTCGTGGTCTGCGATCGCTTTTGGGACGCGACGCTTGCGTACCAGGGATTCGGCCGCGGCCTACCGTTGCAGACGCTCCTCGACATCACGATGTTCGCGACGCGACGCCTCGAACCTGACATCACATTTCTGTTGGATGTTCCGGTTAAGCTCTCACGCGAGCGCCTGAGATCGCGATCGGCGATCCCCGATCGGCTCGAAGCCGAACCCTCGGCATTTCACGAGCGCGTCGCCGATGGCTACCGGCGCCTCGCAGCCGCGGCGCCGCAACGCTTTATCGTCGTGGATGGCACGCGGCCCGAAGGCACGATCGCCATCGAGATCCGCGACGCGGTCATGGCGCGCTGGCAGTCAAATCGCCCTTGAGGCCGTTCGCGGTATTGATCGCGAGCACGCGCTCGCCTTCGCGAATCCAGCCGCTCGCACGAAGCTGATCCGCAGCCGCGATCGTCGCGGCGCCTTCCAGACAAAGGATCACGCCTTCGGATTCGGCGACGCGTTTTCGCATGCGCACGATCGCATCATCTTCTACCGCGAGCGCGCAACCGCCGGACTCGTATACCGCATCCAGGACGAGAAAATCACCGAGCGCCTTCGGCACGGTGATACCATACGCCACCGTTTTGGCGTCGTTCCAGAACTGCGATTCGCGCGCGCCCGATTCGAACGCCCGCACGATCGGAGCGCAGCCGGCGGACTGAACGGCCACCATGCGCGGAAGCCGGTCCGCGATCAAACCGATCTCGATCAGCTCGTGCAGCGCTTTGATGATGCCGATCATACCGACGCCGCCGCCGGTCGGGTAGAGGATGACGTCCGGCACTTCCCACGCGCCTTGTTCCGCGATCTCAAAGCCGAGCGTCTTCTTGCCTTCGATGCGATACGGCTCGCGCAACGTGGACGCGTCATACATGCCCATTTCGCGCACGATCTCCGAACAGCGTCTGCCGGCGTCGGCGAGCACGCCGTCCACGAGCGTCAGCGATGCGCCGACCGCGGCGCACTCATGCCGGTGGATGAGCGGCGCGCCTCGCGGCATGACGAGGTGCGCCCGCATTCCGGCGCGCCGTCCGTATGCCGCCCACGCTCCGCCTGCGTTGCCGTTTGTCGGCATCGCAAATTCTTTGACGCCGAGCTCGCGCGCTCGCGATAGACCCACCGCTGCGCCTCTCGCTTTGAAGCTGCCGGTCGGGAGCGTGCCTTCATCCTTGACCGAAAGCGCTTCGATGCCGATGGCTTCGCCGATGTTCGCAAGCGGAACGATGGGCGTGACTGTTTCCCCGAGTTTGACCGCGTTGCGCGGAAGATCGCGGATCGGAAGCAGTTCGGCATAGCGCCACAGATCCCACGCTCGCGTCGAGAGCGCGTCGCGCGTGAGCGTGGCTCCGGCGCGCGCCAAATCGTAGCGGGCGAGCAGCGGCGCGCCGCACGTGCAGAGATGTGCGACCGCGTCCGCCGGGTGCATCGCGCCACACTTCGGACATTCGAGGTGAGAAAGGCTGGAGATCGCGTCGCTCAACGTCGGACTACGATGCCGCGAGCGAGCGCAACTGGACCTGGAGCCAGCCGTAGATCGTCGCGGGCGCGGCATGCGTGTCGTGTGCCATGAGGATCGCTTCGTCGATGAACCCGAGCGCCTTCGCGGATCGCTCGGCTGCGGCGCGCCCTAGCGCGCGCTGCGCTTGCGCATATCTTTCGTCGTGCGCGATATCGAAAAGCGAGTCATCACCGGAGATCGAGCGCAGCATCACGTCGCGCGCGGTGATGCGCGCCTGACGAAGGGTCTCGTCGAGCACCTCCCGCGGGGCTTCCTTGCCGAAATCCACCATGAGCGGCAGACGGTCCGGCCGCGTCAGACAGTCCAAAACCCACGCCCTCGCGGCCTCGCGCACGTCGGAGGTCGCGCTATCGCGTTCCGCAAGCGCATCGCCCAAACTTCCAAGCGATCGCCTCGCCAACGTGGTCGCGAGGTCGGGCGCCACGTCATAGTACGCGATCAACTGGCGCGTGATGTCGGATTCGGTGAGTCTATCGAAGCGGATCGAGGTGCAGCGCGAGCGGATGGTCGGGAGGACGGCGTCTTCACGCTCAACGGTCAGCATGAAGAGTTTCTGAGGTCCGGGTTCTTCGATCTGTTTGAGCAAAACGTTCGGCACGAACTCCGTCGTGATGGCGTCGAAACCGGGGACGATGCAGATCGGCCGGCCGCCCTCGTAGGATTTGAGCTGCATGCGTTCGATGATCGCACGCACTTGATCCATGCCCAGTTTGTCGGTCTTGCGTTCCGTCGTCGCCGTGGCTTGGATGAAGTCGACGTCGATCTCGAGGATGTCGCCCGACGATCCGTTCAAGCCGCGCACGCACGGACCACAGACACCGCAGTAACCGAGCGGAAACGAAGTCGGGTGCTCGCAGTTGAGCGTCCACGCGAGCATGCGCGCAAAGGTGCGCTTGCCGGTGCCGCGCGGACCATGCAGCAGGTACGCTTGAGCGAGACGTTGCGGCCCGAGGCGGGCGAAATAGTCTACGACATGCTGCTGGCCGACGAACGGCGGCGGCGGATCAGCCAAGGCGCGCGCCCGTGAGCGCTGATCCGCACGAGCACGTGCGCTCCCGCGGCATGCGCTCGACCATGCTCGAGAGCACGCCTTTAAGCCTCTCGTTGTTCGCGTTGAAGACCTCGAGCACGGCTTCGTGCGTGACCGGCGCGACGCCGGCGACGCCTTCTAAGCCCACGTCGTAGTCGGTGATGAGAGCGATCGTCGCGTAGCACATCTCGAGCTCGCGCGCCAAATAGGCTTCAGGATACTGCGTCATATTGATGACTTCCCAACCGAGGGACGAGAACCAGCGGCTCTCCGCCAGCGTCGAGAAGCGCGGTCCTTGGATCGTGACGACCGTGCCTTTATCGTGACACGTGATGTCGCGCCCCTTTATCACCTCGACGGCCAAGGCTCGCACCTGCGGGCAGTACGGGTATGCAAAGGAGACATGCGTCGTGACCGGCCCGTCGTAGAAGGTATCTTTGCGCGCGTTCGTGCGGTCGACGAGCTGGTCGCAGACAACGAAGTGCCCCGGCTTCACGCCCGCTTGGAGCGAGCCGGCCGCGCACGGCCCGATGATGCGAGACACGCCGAGCTCCTTCATCGCCCACGCGTTCGCACGGTAGTTGATCATGTGCGGAGGCAGCGAATGCGACTTGCCGTGCCGCGGGAGAAACGCGACGCTGCGGCCTGCGATTTCGCCGAGCGCGATCACGTCGCTCGGCGCGCCGTACGGCGTCTCGACCTTGACTTCGTGCTTGCCGTCGAGGAGCGAATAGAAACCGGACCCTCCGAAAATCCCGATCTCGGCCGCGTTCTTCAATCGTTACTCCATCCACGCAAATCGAAGCGACCGGTTGTCGGCCGGCCGCTCGTCTCGAACTTCCGCTTACGACTTCTTGAAATCGCTCGGTTTGAGCGTCTCGATGTATTTCTTGAAACGCTCGATGTCTTCTTCCTCAGACTTCTGATCGAGGACGGCCTCTTCCAGTGCGATTTTGTCGGTGACGTAGATCGGCGCGTCGCATCGTAATGCGACAGCGATGCAGTCGCTCGGCCGCGCATCGATCTCCTTGGTCTCGCCGCTTGTCTCGATCACCATCTTCGCGTAGAACGTGCCGTCGCGCATGTCGTGGACGATGATCTTTGTCACCTTGGCATCCACGTTGTCGAGCACGGACTTCATGAGGTCGTGGGTCAGCGGGCGCGGCGCGGCTTGGCCTTCGAGCGCCATCGCGATCGCCGTTGCTTCAAATGGTCCGATCAAGATGGGAAGATAGTGCTTGCCGTCAACGTCCTTGAGGATGACGACGGGGTCGTGCGTCAGCAAGTCGATCCCGAGTTTGTCTACCTTCATCTGACGCATGACGCATGCGGCCTCGCTGCCCTAAGAGTGTACGACCTTTACTGCCCTTCGGGCCGAAAATTGGCCGTTCCTGGAAGGCCGGTGCCCGGGCGGCAAGCAAAAGGACCGTCCGCCATGTCTTTAGGCTCACACACAGTCGACGTGAATCTTCTCGCCATGCGCCTTTGGCAATCGGCCATCGCGGTCGCCATCTGTCTTATCGTCTGGCGCATCATCGTCGCACTCGTGGACCGGCTTTTCGCGCGTAAATTCGCCACGCGTTTCATTCCCAGAGCTGCGACGTTCGGGTCGTTGATCAAGTCCGTCACGGCGGCCGTCACGCTCGTCGCCGCCGTCCTTGCGTGCATGAGCATCTGGGGCATCGACATCTCGCCGGCGATTTGGTCGGCCGGCTTCATCACCGCCGGACTCGCGTTCGGCGCGCAATCGGTCGTGCGCGACGTGCTCACCGGCTTGCTCTTCTTGTTCGACGACATCTATGAGATCGGCGACACCGTCGAGATCGTGACGATCGTGAACGGCGTGATCACCGGCACGGTTGAAACCCTTGGTCTTCGCCTCACGGTCGTGCTCGACGACAAAGGCCGCCGGGTCGCCATTCCCAACGGCAACATCGTCACGGTTGCGAATGCGAGCCGCCTCGCGCGATCTTCGTGGATCTTGATGACGCTGCCGCTGCGACGCAGCATCGGCGACATGAGCAAGCAGCTCGTCGACATCGCGCGGACGGCTGCCAGCGCCGAGAATGTGGCCACCGACGGCATCGAGGTATATCTGTCCGATTTCGGCTCGGATTCCGCCACGTTTCGCATAGACATACCCGCTGCGAGCGTCGTGACGGCTTCCACCCGCGCGCGTATCCGCGAGCGCATCGCGGTCGCCGCTCAGGATCGCGGCTGGCTTCCCGGCGGTGCGGCCGCGCCGGCGCGCGGCGATGGGGAAGAGTCCGCGCGCAGCGTATCGGACTCCGACAAGCCGTGAGCCTCTCATGCGGCATCGTCGGCCTGCCGAACGTCGGCAAGTCAACACTCTTCAACGCGATCACGCGCGCGAGTGTGGCGGCGAGCAACTATCCGTTCTGCACGATCGAACCAAACGTCGGAATCGTGCCGGTGCCGGATGCCCGGCTCGCGGAACTCGCGAAGATCTTCGCGAGCAAGCAGATCGTGCCGGCCACGACGACATTCACCGATATCGCCGGGCTCGTGCGCGGCGCGTCGAAAGGCGAGGGCCTCGGCAACGCGTTCCTCTCGCACATCCGCGAAGTTGATGCCATCGCGATGGTCGTGCGCTGCTTCGACGACGCCGACGTCGTGCACGTCGACGGACAACCCGATCCGCTGCGCGACATCGAGACGATCACCATCGAGCTCGCCCTCGCCGACTTGGTCGGCGTTGAGAAACGATTGGATAAATCGCGCCAGCGGTTGAAGACGGATCCCAAGCTTGCGGTGGAAGTGTCGGCGCTCGAAAATCTCAAGCGCGCGCTCGATGCCGGGCAGGTCGCACGGACGTTCGCGAGCGGCAGCGCGGAGGCGGCCTTAGCCAAGGAGCTCGCTTTGCTCACCGCAAAGCCGACCTTGTACGTCGCAAACGTCGATGAGTCGGGTTCGCCCGCTTCGAAGGCGCGGGCGCAAGCGGTGCAGGAACGTGCGCGGCAAGAAGGCGCGCAATCGGTCGTGCTCTGCGCCAAGCTCGAAGCGGAGTTAGCAGGGCTCGCGCCGGATGAAGCGGCCGCCTTCGCAAAAGACTACGGCTTGGAACAGAGCGGCTTGGACGCGCTCGTGATAGCCGCGTATCGGCTGCTGGACTTGATGACATTTCTGACTGCCGGGGAAAAAGAGAGTCGCGCATGGCCGATCGCGCGCGGCACGAAGGCGCCGCAAGCCGCCGGCACGATTCACAGCGACATCGAGCGCGGCTTCATCCGCGCCGAGATCGCAGGCTACGAGGATCTCGTGCGCCTGGGTGGGCTGCAGGCCGTGCGCGAAGCCGGTCTGCTTCGTTCCGAGGGTCGCGAGTACGTCATGCAAGAAGGCGACGTCGTCAACTTCCGCTTCAACGTCTGACAGAAAGCCGCGTCAATGCCATCAAAGAACGATGTACAACCGCTGCATGAAGCTTCCGTGTTCGGCGAGGGCATCGCCTATTTCAACGAAGCGGCGGCGAAACTCGACCTCGACGCGAACATGCGCCGAGTTCTGACGCACCCATCGCGACAGGTGATCGTGTCCTTGCCGTTTCAACGCGACAATGGGGACTTTGAAGTGTACACGGGATACCGCGTGCAGTACAGCACCGCGCGTGGTCCGGCGAAAGGCGGCGTGCGCTATCACCCGGGCGTCACGTTGGACGAGGTCACGGCGCTTGCGTTCTGGATGACTTGGAAATGTGCAGTCGTGGATCTGCCGTTCGGCGGCGCAAAAGGCGGAGTGACGTGCGACCCGACAAAGCTGAGCGCCGGCGAGGTGGAGCGTCTCACGCGGCGTTATGCGGCGGAGATCATCGAGATCATAGGACCCGATAAAGACGTGCCGGCGCCCGACGTCAACACGAATTCGCAGACGATGGGCTGGATCATGGATACGGTCTCGATGCACTTGCGCAACCACACGCCGGGTGTCGTGACGGGCAAACCGGTCTGCATCGGCGGGTCGCGGGGACGCGTGGAGGCAA
>DATGJI010000018.1 GCA_035295225.1 Candidatus Eremiobacteraceae bacterium
AGCGCGTACGATCTGCCGCCAGGGCCTCCGCTGTACGAAGTATCGACGATCATCGCGCCCGTGAGGCGGCATGGCGAACCGGTAAGTGCGGATGCGGCGATCGGCACGCGCGGATCGGGCAGCTGCGCCGTCCGTCGACACGATGGCTCGTGCGCATACACCTGAGCTGCCTGAGACAGCGCTGATTGCACTGCGATGTAATGAGCAAAGACGGTCGGCGCTATCGCTAGCGCGACGGCGACAAGTCCGTAGAGGATGTAGACGAGCGCTGTGGCCCTAGACATCGCGGCGCTCGAACGAAGCGATCGCCGCCACAAGCATGCCGGCGACCCACAGCGCCGTCCAGATAAGGTAGGCGTGCGTCGGCGGTGATGTGACGGTGATCGGATTGACGGTCAGCTGCGCACTGGCCGCCACCATGAGCGTTGGCTCGAGGCTGAAGATAGCGCCACGCCACAATCCGCCTGTGGGTACGATGAGGCTGACGATCGTGCAAGCCGTGCGGATCGCGCCGTTGTGATACGCCGTCGCGACCGCATCGGCGACCTGAGCTATCCAAGCCACACCGTAGAGAGCGACACAGACGATTCCGACGGCGATCGGCGAGAATCGCGTACTGCCGGCGATGCCGAGCGCGAGCAGGACGACGGCCCCGGAGGAGAT
This sequence comes from Candidatus Eremiobacteraceae bacterium, assembly GCA_035295225.1. Classification (NCBI taxonomy): domain Bacteria; kingdom Bacillati; phylum Vulcanimicrobiota; class Vulcanimicrobiia; order Candidatus Eremiobacterales; family Candidatus Eremiobacteraceae; species Candidatus Eremiobacteraceae bacterium. The sequence goes on from DATGJI010000018.1 coordinate 664, forward strand.
GTACGCGAGCGCCGCTGCCGGATGGGGAGGCGCATAGCCCGTTATCGCATGGATGACCGAAAACTCCAGCGCGCCCGTGATGAAGACGTACGCGCCGATGGCGACCGCTAGGCCAAGAAATCTTCCTAGCACGACGTCGCGGCGGCGTAGCGGTCTCGGCAGGATTGCGAGCGCGATGCCGCTCTCGATATCGCTCGCGATCGAAGGAGCGGCGAGAAACGCGCCGCCGACCGCAAGCACCATGCCGAACATATGCGCCAGCAGGATGACTTGCATGGCATTTGCCATCGCTTCTTCCCCGCCGCCTGCGGCCGCGGAGGAATGTGCGAGCGAGAACTCATGCAACTTGTAGAATGCCCAACCCGTAAGACCGACGCAGATCGCGGTGAGCGCGGCTACCGCCCCGACGACGCGACGGCGGACCAGCTCGAAAAGTGTGAGCCTAGCGATTATCAGCAGCGGCATCATCCGGCTCTGCGAGAAGATTGAGGAAGCGTTCTTCAAGCGTCGGCGTTTCGCCGGCCACAGCAAGTATTCGGGCCCCGGCGGCGGCGAGTGCGCGGACGAGATCTGGGGTCTTCGCGTCCGCGATGCCGTCGACGAGCAAGGTCAAGGCGCCGATCTGTTCGACGCGGCCGAAACGCGCTGCGATCGCCGCAGCATCCGGCGACGCTTCGGCCAGCCTGATTCTCACCCTGGTCGAGCGGCCGAGAAGATCCGCAAGATCACCCCCTCCGACCACGCGTCCCCGATCGATGATCGCCACTCGATCGCAGACCTGCTCGACTTCGCTCAGCAGATGTGAATTCAAGAAGACCGTCGCACCGCGCGACTTGACGGCGCGAAGCACGTCGCGCACCTCGCGCCGGCCGAGCGGATCGAGCGCAGACGTCGGTTCGTCGAGGAAAACGATTTCGGGCTCGGCGACGAGCGCGACCCCGAGTCCCAGCCGTTGCTGCATCCCCTTGGAATAGGATGCGACCCGGTCATCGCCGCGTTCCCGCAGTCCGACAAGTTCGAGGACGTCGTCGATCGCCGTGCGTCGCCGCGCGCGCGCGACGGAAGCAAGCGTGCAATGAAGCTCGAGAACCTCGCGCGCGGTCAGCCAATCTTGAAAGCGGAACAGCTCAGGCAAATAGCCGACGCGGCGACGCATGTCCAGATCGGAAGGTGGAGCGCCGAGTATCGATGCTTGACCGGACGTCGGGTGAGCAAGGCCCAAGAAAAGTTTTATCGCCGTCGTCTTCCCCGCGCCGTTCGGGCCGAGAAAACCGAATATCTCGCCGCGCGGCACGGACATGTTCAACCCGCGCAGCCCGGCGATCTCACCGTACCACTTCGTAAGATCTTGAGCAAAGACGGCGGGCGTGCTGTCCGGTCGCAATGGTGGTGGGGCAGCGACAGATGCGATCAGCGCATGCTCTCTGCGATCGCGAGAATGTCGCGTTGCCGGAGCTGCCCGGCGACCGCGTGGATCACGCCGTTTTTCTGCCAGATCACGATGCCTCCCACGCCGGTGTCATCTCCGATGCCGAGTGCGTCGACGCCTTGCACGCGAACGCGCTGGCCAAACGCGCGATCGATCGGCACGGGGATCGGAACGGTCGTGGTTGGATCGCCGATCGCTCGGATCTGGGCGGCCAACGCGGGCGATACCCCGGGTTGCTCGAGAAGGTACGTCTCGATTTCGGCGACGGTCGCACCGGTGGACGTCACCGTCGGAACCGGCGCCTGTACGATGACGAGCGGCGGAAAGCTGCGCTCCCGTGATGCGTCCGCGCTCGTCTCGCGGCGCGGCGGCGATTCCGAACTTCGAACTGCGATTGGCTCGCCGTATGCGACGATGACGGCGGGCCGCGTCCGAAGTTCGAGCGTCGAGCCGTCAAGCGTCCGAGGCATGTTCTGTTGCGGGCGGCCGCGCGGTGTCGTCGCCCACATCTTTCGCGCGCTGAAGGTGAAACTGGAATCGGAACCCGACGTGACGGAGTATCTCGCGCCGGAAGGAACGCCCTTCGGCAGCCACGTGGGAATTTCCAGCGGGAAACCAGCGAGCGCGGCGGCGGCCGCCGGTCCGGTCACACTGCGGACCTGAGGCGCGACGCGCTGCGTCATGGTGCCGAAGCGGGTGAGATCCGGAAGAGAGACGATCTCGCTGCGGCTCACCGGCAGCGCGACAAACTGTTCGGGTTCGAAGATCGTCAGGAAATTGCGCGCGTACGTGCCCGCGGGCGTGCACGCGAGCAGACACACAGCCGCCGCCGCTGCGGTGGCGGCGATCAGCCAAGGTCCGGAAAGCGCAAAAGAGCGACGTCGAGCAAGGCGCGCAGAAACGGACCGCCACGCAGTCGCGCTATCGGCAGCTTGATCCTGGATCTCCGGCGCATCAGCGCGCAAAGCGCTCCGAAAAGCGGCTTCTATCTGACCGGCATCATCGGCCATGGTGCGAAGCTTCGCCTTGCATGCTTCGCACGACGCGACATGCGCAGCGTGCGCGAGGCTGAGGGAGCGGTCGTCGTCTAGATATCGCCGAAGCATGCCGTCAACGGGATGGCCCATCTTCAAGCTCCTTTTTCAGGGCGAGTTCCGCCCGGCGCAACAACGTGCCCACTTGATTCGCGTTCATGCCGAGGGCTGCACCGACCTCGGCGTATGACAGACCCGCGTGTCGCAAGGTCAACGCTGTGGCATGCCTCGTACCGATCCGGGTCAGCGCGACGCGGACGCGGTCGCGCATCTCACGCTCGGCGATCGCAGCGGACGGGTCAGAAGGCGGCGTCACTGCGCGTGCTGCGACGACGGCATCAGCCATCTCACGCTGTCGGCGACGTTTGCGAGTTCGAAGTTCGTTCAATGCTGCATGAGCGGCGGCGACGTGAAGCCAGCGCGCAGCATAGGCGGCTTGCGGCCGATGGAGCCGATGAAACGAAACGAAGACGTCTTGCGCTACGTCCTCTGCCGCGTGCACATCAAAGAGAACACGCCGCGCGATCGCGACGACTTTGCTGTATTCGCGGTGGAAAAGAGCCTCGAACGCGCAGCTCTCCCGTTCGTTTGCGAGCGTAGAATCCAACCGTAACGCGATTTCCGCCAACTGCGCCTCCGCACGAGGATCATTCACGTATCCGATTCTTTCAGCACCGCGGGCTCGCGCGATGTGACATGGTACGCTTACTTTGTATCGCAAAGGAAGTCCTGCACGCCGTCGCGCGCCGGGAGGGAGCGGGCGTACCTCGCCGAAAATCGAGCGGTCGCGGCGACATAGCCAAGTGGTAAGGCAGGGCTCTGCAAAAGCCCGATCCCCAGTTCGACTCTGGGTGTCGCCTCCACGACAGTCCGCAGGGCCCCTTGTAGGCCCTCGCTCCTATCTCACGCTCGTTGATCTCACGGAGTCCATGGCGCGCGCGACGAGTACGACGCGAAACGTCCCGCCGAGCCGCTTGAGCATGCCGCTGAACGAACTCAGCGGCGTCACGCCGGCGCTCGTTTCGCTTTTCGCTCGGCTTGGTGTGCTCACGGTCGGCGATTTGATCCGACACTATCCTCACCGCTACGACGATCTACGCGAGATAACGCCAATCGCGAGCCTCGCGCACAACGCAGCGAGCGAAGCGAACGTGATCGGCATCATCCGTCAGTTCTCGCACGTACGGCTGCGCGGGCGAGTCAAGTCGAAGTCGACGGCCGTCATCGACGACGGCACAGGACAACTGCAAGCGGTCTGGTTCGGGCGTCCGTATCTCGGTAAGCAGCTCAGCGTCGGCACGCGCGTCTTCGTTCGCGGTCGGGTCGAGAGCACGCTCGCCGGCGCGAAGATGTCGGTATCGCAGCATCGCGTCGTCGCATCTGGTGAAGAACTGATCGGCGAACTCGTACCGGTCTACGCACTGACCGCAGGGTTGCCGAATCGCGTCGTCCGCCGATGGGTCGGTCGCGCGCTCAACTTTATCGCCACCGATGCGGCAGCCGTCGCGGAGCTCGACCCGTTGCCGGCGCCGGTCAACGCCCGGCACGCCTTTCGCGACGCGCGCTGGGCGCTGCAGACGATACACGCACCGGGATCGCTCGAAGACGCCGCGCTCGCTCGCAAGCGGCTTGTATTCGAAGAGTTCTTTCTGCTTGCGGCTCATGCGGCACGGCGCCGTGCCGAGTATGCCGGCGAGCGCGCGCCGGATTTCGGAATCGTGTCGTCGTCTAAGGCGCGAGCTTCCTTTGCCGCGGACGTCGAAAGCCTGATGCCGTTTCGGCTCACCGCGGCACAGAGGCGCTGCGTCGCCGAACTGACATCTGACATGCTCCGCGCCGCGCCGATGAACCGGCTCCTGCAAGGCGACGTCGGATCGGGCAAGACTGCGGTCGCCGCCGCTGCGGTATTGCTCGCTGCGCGTGCCGGTCACCAAAGCGCGTTCATGGCCCCGACCGAGATCCTTGCGATGCAGCATTTCCAAAAATTAGGTCCGCGTTTGGGTGCGAACGGCATCAGGTCCGCGCTGCTCGTCGGCGGACTGCGCGCGCGCACAAGGGCCGAAACGATTGCACGGATCAAAGAGCATGACGTCGAACTCGTCGTCGGCACACACGCGCTGCTGACGGACGATGTCGAATTCAGCTCGCTCGGACTCGCGATCATCGACGAGCAGCACCGCTTCGGCGTGCTGCAACGCGCGGAACTTCGCGCGAAGGCCGGCGGCTGGACGCCGCATACGCTCGTGATGACCGCTACGCCCATTCCGCGTACGCTCGCGCAAGCGCTGTATGCAGATCTGGATTTGAGCGTGCTCGACGAATTGCCGCCCGGCCGGCGTCCGGTGAAGACCTTCGTGCGCACGCCGGAGCAGAAGGAGAAGATATTTGCCTTCGTGCGGGAGCGCGTCGGCGAGGGCAGACAGGCGTACGTCGTCTGCGCGGCGATCGATGAGTCGGAAAGCGCCCTGCATTCGGCCGTAGAGCAAGCCGAGGAGTTGCGCCGCGGTGCGTTCGCCGGACTCCGCGTCGCGCTTCTCCACGGCAAGATGACGACGAAGCAGAAGGACGAGACGATGCGGCTGCTTGCCGACGGCTTCATCCAAGTGCTCATCGCCACGACAGTCGTCGAAGTGGGAATCGACGTGCAGAACGCGAGCGTGATGGTCGTGCTCGATGCGGACCGTTTCGGACTTGCGCAACTGCATCAGCTGCGCGGGCGAGTCGGCAGAGGTGCCGACGCGTCATATTGTATTCTTGTCGCGTCCGACCGATCGGGAGAAGAACGGGAACGCCTGGATATTCTGGCTGGGACGAACGATGGATTCAAAGTCGCCGAAGCGGACTTCCGTCTTCGCGGCAGTGGCGATTTCGCCGGAACGCGGCAACACGGGCAATCGGAACTGCGACTCGCAGATCTCATCCGCGATCTGCCGGTCTTCGAAGAAGCGAAGAGAGAAGCAGATCTCGTCTTTTCCCGCGATCCCGAGCTCAAGAAGCCTGCGAACGCGGCCCTCAAACGCACTCTCGATGCCCGCGAACGCTCCGCGTCTCTTCGCATAACGTCCTGACTCCGGTCAGGCTGTCGCGGTCATGCCCCGCGCCCCGCGCCCCCGCACCCCCGCAAACGGGGATGCCGTTATCGGGGACGCGGCGGAGAATCGGGGCTACCAACTTCCGCCGCTCTATGCCGCCACGTCGGCACGGCATGCCCCACGAGGACGCTCCATCGCTCCCATCCAGCTCGCTCTGTCGCTCGATTCACTCCGCGTCCCCGGCAACGGCACCGCCGATGATGCGGAGTTGAGATGTAACCGTAGCGCGGCATGCGGTGCGGACTTTGAGCTGCCGGTAGGGTGCAGAGTCGTGCTAAATGGAGGATACGAAGCCTCGTCCAACTAGGACCACCATGCGATTGTCAGGAGGCACGAGCGCTCGGCGCGTGGTCGCGGCCCCACGCGGTGAGAGAACGAGACCGACGTCCGCCAAGGTGCGCGAGGCGCTATTCGCAGTGCTCGGCAAGCGCGTGCAAGGCGCGCGCGTGCTCGACCTGTTCGCCGGCTCCGGCGCACTTGGGTTGGAAGCGATCTCGCGCGGCGCGGCGTCGGTGGTCTTCGTCGAAAGCGATGCCGCGGCGGCGATGACCGTGCGTCGCAACGCTGTTGCGGTGATCGGTGACAAAGAACGGTTTCGGATCATGCCGATCACCGCGCTGCGTGCGCTGCGCAGATTGCGCGGCGCGTTCGACATCGTCCTGATCGACCCGCCATACGATCGCGGGGCTCGGGAAGAGCTCGTCACGCTGATGCAACGCAGTCTCGTGACGCCCGACGGCATGGTCGTCGTGGAGCACCGAAGCAGCGAAGAGGTAGCGTTTCCTGCATCCCTGCGAGTGTTGCGTTCGACGAAGTACGGCGACACAGCGCTCACGTTTGCCTCGGTCGTGCCCGGGCGCGACACGGCACCACAGGCGGAGAAAGTCGAAGCCGCGCGCGAGCAGCCGCGCGCTCGCCAAAAAAGCCGCCGTTCGGGTCAAACGTCATGACCCCGTCGCACGATGCGCCGGTGATCTATCCCGGCAGTTTCGACCCGATGACGAACGGTCATCTCGACGTAGCGCGGCGAGCTGCGCGCACGTTTCCGCATGTGGTGGTCGCGGTCGTCGCCAACCCGAACAAACGGCCTTTGTTCTCCGCGCATGCGCGCGTCGCCATGCTCCGCGACGCCTGCAGTGGGCTGCCCAACGTCGAAGTGGCGTCCTTCGACGGGCTGCTTGTGGACTTCGTGCGCCTGCGTGGCGCCCGTCTTATCGTGAAAGGCCTTCGCATCGTGGCAGACTTCGAAGGTGAATTCACGATGGCGCTTATCAATCGTAAACTCGCAGGCAACGTCGACACGATGTTTCTGCCTGCGAGCGTCGAATACGCTTACGTATCGTCATCGAGCGTGCGCGAGATTTTCGCGCTCGGCGGTGATGTGTCGGATTTCGTGCCGCCATCGGTGCTCCGCGCCATGGCAGACCTTCGGAGGGACGTCGGATGAGCGTCTATCGGGTAATCGACAAGCTGGAAGCCGAAGTGAAAGGCGGCACGTGGCTGCCCTTCGGGGCTCGCATCGTCGGGCGCGACCAGATCCTCGATCTCATCGAGAAACTGCGTTCGAGTCTACCGGAAGAAGTGAGCACGGCAAAGGCCGTCACGAAAGAAAAAGACCGGCTCCTCGCTCAGGCAAAGGAAGACGCAGAGAATATTCGCGCCGAGGCGACCGATCAAAAGTCGCGCGCGCTCTCGGAATCCGAGATCGTTCGCCAAGCGCAGACGAGAGCGGACGGCATCATCGCCGAGGCCGAGAAGCGTGCGCGAGAGGTGCGCCGAGGCGCCGATGAATATGCCGATCAGATCCTCGGCGGACTCGACGCGACCCTGACAAAATCGCACGCTGAAGTCCAAAAGGGACGCCAGACATTGGCAACCGGACGCCAGAGTTCCGGAAATGGCACGACGCGCGAATCCGTGCGGCAGTAGTCAGGACGCTGTCTTTGCGCGAACTCGCCGCTCGCCGACGGAGTTATCTACGCGCCGGCGTGTGGGCGTTCATGGCCGTCGTCGTCATCATCGTCGGCTGGTTGCCGATACCGTATTTCATCTACGGGCCCGGCGCTGCGGTCAGTCTGAACGACGCGATCGCGGTACCGGGCAAGACGCCGCCATCCGGTAAGCTCTATCTCACCGACATCCGGCTCTATCCCGGTCGTCCGATCGTCTATGCGATCGCGGCGGTGCTGCCGGGATTTGAGATAGTCAAACGATCCGATCTCGTGCCGCCAAATGTCACCGACCGGCAATTGAACGTCGAGCTCGTCGACGCGATGACCGAGAGTCAGCTCAACGCGCAGGTCGTCGCGGAGCGGGCGGCCGGCTTGCCCGTGCGCGCCACCATCGTCTACGTCGTGCAAGGCACGAAGGCGAAGACGCCGGCTGCGCGCTGTTTCCGCCCGGCCGACGAAATCGTCGCCATGGACGGCCGGCCGTTCGGCACGGACGACGACCTTCTTCGGACCACGGCGCTTCACAGAGCGGGCACCGCATTTCACCTCACGGTCAAGCGCGCCAACAGACGGATCAACGTGACATGTCAGACGTACGATCTCGCCGGCAAACCGAGATTCGGCGTGTACATCCAGCCGCAAACGCGCGCCATTAAGCTGCCGGTCGCCGTGACGTTCAATCTGCCGGACGTGAACGGATCGTCGGCCGGTTTGATGTTTTCACTGCAGATCTACCGCACGCTGACCGGTGCCGACATCACCGGCGGCCGGAGCATCGCGGGAACAGGCGTGCTTGCGGCCGATGGCGGCGTTTCAGCGATTTCAGGTACGAGGGAGAAGATCCAGGCCGCTATCCGTGCGGGAGCAACCGTATTCTTGGTGCCGGTCGACAATTATAAGGATATCGCCGGCACACGAGGCATCCAAATCATTCCAGTTCGGTCGTTTTCACAGGCTCTGCACGCCCTTGCTCTGCAGTCCGTCCCGAAAAACAAAACGGTTTGACATAGTCGCGGCCCTTTTCTATAATAAGAAGCGAAATGTCGATTGGCCCGTCCGATTTCGGCGGGCTTTCGTGCGCTCGTAGGCCTGTCGTGAAACTTTCCGTCGCTCGTCTTTTCGGGCCTGAATTCGCCGCCATCGATGTCGACCAGCTGCTCAGGTTCGATGGCGACTTGGGCTCTCGATATCCGGACGGAGTCCGGATGATCGCGCAAGCGACGAAGATCGCGCACGGCGTTCACGTCGAGGGCGCGATCACCGGCTGCGAACACGAAACATGCGCGCGCTGCCTCGAACCGTTCGAGCGCGATGTGCGAGTAGATGTCGAGGAGACGTATAGCGAAGACGTGCCGGAGAGCGATGCGATGTTCGGTGATGTGGCGCCGTTGATCGGACGCTCGATCGATCTCACAGAATTGGCCGCGCAGCTGCTCGAAGTCGACGAGCCGATCGCAGCGGTATGCGACGAAGCGTGCAAGGGCATGTGCGACTCATGCGGGCAGAATCGGAACATCGGATCGTGCACGTGCGCGGAACACGCGATCGATCCTCGTCTGGCAGGCCTGGCTCGGAGCTTGCAAGAACGCCGCGAGTCATAGAGCCGCAATAACCTAAGCGCGCATAGAACAAGGACATTCATGGCGAATCCGAAGCAACGACGAAGCAAATCGAATACGCGCTCACGCCGAGCGAACTGGAAGACGGCCGCGCCGCCGCTCAGCACGTGTCCGCAGTGCAAGCAGCCGCGACGGCCGCATTTCGCGTGTGCCAACTGTGGATTCTACGACGGCCGGCTCGCGGTAGCGCAAAAGGAAGCAAGTCAATCGGGGAAGAGTCCTCAATCGGCGCAGGGCTGATCGCCGCACAATGAAGGGCTTCGGCGTCACCATCGCCGGCATCGGGCGATACGCCCCTGCCGGCATTTTGTCGAACAGCGATCTCGAGAAGCTCGTCGAGACGAGCGATGAATGGATCGTCCAGCGCACGGGCATGCGCCGGCGGCATATCGCAAGCCCGGAGCAGGCCACCTCGGACATAGCGATTCCGGCCGCGCGGGCCGCGCTTGAAGCGGCGGGGCGTCAGGCTGCGGACGTGGACTGCGTGATCGTCGCGACCGCGACACCCGATTATCTCTTTCCAGCCACAGCGTGCATCGTCTCTTCGGCGCTCGGCGTGAGCGGCAAGCCGGCATTCGACATTTCCATAGCGTGTTCTGGTTTCATCTACGGCATGACCACGGCGGCCTCGCTCATCCGCGCGGGCGTTTTCAAGTCCGTGCTTTTGATCGGCGCCGAGACGCTCTCGAAGATCGTCGACTACACCGACCGTTCGACATGCGTGCTGTTCGGCGATGGAGCGGGAGCGGCGCTCTTCGAGCGGAGCGATGAGGACTGTTTTCTCGGAGCCGATCTTGGCGCCGATGGAGCCGACCCCACCGTGTTGTATCTGCCCGGCGGCGGAAGCCGCTTGCCGTTCAACACAAACGGAAAGGCCGACCGAAGCGCGGGTTTCGTGCAGATGCAGGGCCAAGCCGTATTCAAGTTCGCCGTCAATATGATGGCGCAGGCGTCACGCAACGCGCTGGCGCGAGCCGATCTCACGCCCGAAGATGCGGATTTTGTGGTGCCGCACCAGGCCAACGCGCGAATCATCGATGCGACCGTCAAGATGTTGAAATTGCCGCCGTCGAAGTGCGTCACGAACATCCAAGAGTATGGCAACACGTCGTCCGCGTCCATTCCGCTGGCTCTTTGTGAGGCGGTGGCGGATGGCCGCATCCAACCAGGCAACGTGGTGGTCTTCACAGCGTTCGGAGGCGGGCTCTCATGGGGTGCCGTTGCATGGCGTTGGCGTGGAGCGCGCGTGGGAACATTGCCGCCGGAGAACATAGAACCCGAGCGCCCGGCGCACATCGTTCCAGCGTGACCTCTTCGTGATGCCGACGATAGGCGTGGTCTTTCCCGGGCAAGGGTCGCAAGCGGCGGGCATGGGAGCCGACGCCGCCGCGCACGTGCCTGCGGCTCGCGAATGTTTCGAACGAGCGTCCGCTGTGCTCGGGTACGACCTGCTCGCACTGGTCGTAGACGGAGACGAAGCTCGCCTTCGCGATACGCGCATCAGTCAGCCGGCTATATTCACCGCGAACGTCGCGATCTATCGCGCGGTCGAAGCCGCCGGCTTCACGCCGATCGTGTCGGGCGGCCATTCCTTCGGTGAGTTCTGTTCGCTTACGATCGCGCGCGCCATCGGATTTGACGATGCGGTTGCGCTCGTGCACGAGCGAGGTCTCGCGATGGGCGAGGCTGCCGACGCGAGCCCCGGTGCGATGGCCGCAGTCATCGGGTTCGACCAGGCGACGGTCGAAAAGCTGTGCGCGGAAGCGCGCGCGGCGAGCGGCGCTCGCGTGGACGTCGCCAACCTCAACGCGCCGGTCCAGATCGTCGTCTCCGGCGACGAAGCGGGCGTTAATGAATTGTGCGAGCTCGCGAAGGCCGGCGGCGCAAAACGGGTCGTCATGCTCAACGTTTCGGGCGCGTGGCACAGCGAGTTGATGGAGCCGGCTATGCGGCGCTTCGCGGCGCACATCGAGAAAGCGCCGTTCGCGTTGCCGGCATTCGACGTGATCGGAAACGTCGAAGTCGCGCCATATAGAAACATCGAGGACATCCGCCGCTGCTTGATCGCGAGTCTCTGCGCACGAGTGCGTTGGCATGAGACCTCGGTGGCGATCGCCGCGCGTAAACCGGATCTTCTCGTGGAATGCGGTGCCACGCCCGTGCTCGCGCCGATGCTGAAGAGAATCGACGGAGTATCCTCGGATCGCGTGTTCCATGTAGCCGATCATGCCGGCGTTGAACGGTTGATCGCGGCCGGCGAGCGCTTGACAGTATGAGCAGATGAACGGCAGCGCAAGCGGCAAGGCCGCAATCGTGACCGGCGCAGGAACCGGAATCGGACGCGCGGTGGCCCGCGCGCTCGCGGCCGCGGGCGCGCGCGTGATGCTCAACGGCCGGCGCGCCGAACCGCTCCACGCCGTTCGGGCAGAGATCGAGGCGGCCGGCGGCATCGCGCAGGTGCACCAAGGCGATGTGTCTTCGCAGACCGAGGCACTGGCGCTTGTCGAAGCGACGAAGGCGCAGTTCGGCCGCGTGGATGTCCTTGTGAACAACGCCGGCAAGTCCTACGATACCCTAATCTTACGCATGAAATGGGATGCCCTCGAAGACGCGCTCGCGGTGAACCTCAAGAGCGTCTTCTATCTGTCCTCAGCGGCGGGAAAGGTCATGTTGGCCCAGAAAAGCGGCGCGATCGTCAATATATCGTCCGTTGTCGCTTTGACCGGCAACGCCGGGCAGAGCGCCTACGTGGCGGCGAAGGCCGCCGTGCTTGGCCTGACGAAATCGCTTGCGCAGGAGTTCGGCTCCCGCGGCATCCGCGTCAACGCGATCGCCCCCGGTTTCATCCAGACCGAGATGACCTCGGTCCTGCCGGAAGCGACACAGGCTTCGTACATGGCGCGTATACCGCTCGGGAGATTCGGCACGGCCGATGAAGTGGCGCACGTCGCGCTTTTCTTGAGCAGCGACGAAGCCGCGTACATAACGGGCCAGACATTCGCCGTGGACGGCGGACTCACCATGCGATAAACCGTCGCACTACGTCACCCGCAGCACACTGGAGGCAAGCAATCCCTGATGTCCGTTTTCGACAAAGTGAAGAAGTGCATCGTCGAGCAACTCGGTGTGGACGAAGAAGAAGTCGTCATCGACGCCTCGATCACCGATGACCTTGGGGCAGATTCGCTCGACCAGGTCGAGCTGGTCATGGCGCTCGAGACCGAGTTCAACATCGACATCCCCGACGAAGCGGCCGAGAAGATCAAGACGGTCGGCGACGCCGTTCGTTACATCGAAGAGGCTGGCGAAAAGGCGTGAACTCGTCGCGCGGCTTCGCCATTCTCCCGCACCCGCGCTAAGATCGCAATGCTGCAAGGACTATCCGATCGCCTCGGGGCGATCTTTCAACGGCTGCGCTCACGCGGAAAACTGAACGAACACGACGTCTCGGATGTGCTTCGAGAGGTCCGCATCGCGCTGCTCGAAGCCGACGTCAACCTCAAGGTGGTCAAAGACTTCATCGCGTCTATTCGCGCCCGCGCGATCGGCGCCGAAGTCCTTGAATCTTTGACGCCCGCGCAAGCGGTGATCAAGATCGTGCACGACGGGCTGATCGAGCTCATGGGCTCGCAAGTCGCGCCGGTGCGCTTCTTGCCCGTCGGCACGACGGCGATCATCCTGGCCGGATTGCAGGGCAGCGGAAAGACGACGCACGCCGCAAAGCTCGCTCGCTTCTTCAAAGAGGATGGCCGGCGACCGCTCCTCGTCGCGTGCGACGTCTACCGTCCGGCTGCGATCACGCAATTGAAAGTGCTCGGCGAACAGATCGACGTTCCCGTGTTCTCGCTCGACGGAGCCGACCCGACCACCATCGCGAGAGAAGCGCTCGCACATGCGAAGCAAGTCGGCAACGGCGTCGCGATATTCGACACCGCCGGAAGGTTGCAGATCGACGAACCGCTGATGCAAGAACTGCAATCGATCCGCGCGACCGTCGATCCATCGGAAGTGTTGCTGGTCGTCGACTCGATGACCGGCCAAGAGGCCGTCAACGTCGCGCTGGAGTTCGATCGGCGGATCGGGCTCACGGGAACGATCCTGACGAAGATGGACGGCGACAGCCGCGGCGGCGCCGCGCTTTCGATCCGCGCGGTACTCGGCAAACCCGTGAAGTTCATCGGTACCGGCGAGAAGGTCGGGGCGCTCGAACCGTTCCATCCCGACCGCCTCGTCTCGCGAATCCTCGGCTTTGGCGACGTGCTCACGCTCATCGAGCGAAGTCAGAGCGTCTACGACGAGGCGCAAGCCAAAGATCTCGCCCAGAAGCTCAAGCGACAGTCGTTCACCCTTCAGGACTTTCTCGACCAGCTGCGCATGGTCAAGAAGATGGGCTCGCTCGGTGACATCGCGAAGATGATCCCCGGCGTCGGCAAGCTCGTCAAAGACAATCCCATCGAAGATCGCCAAGTCGCCCGCACGGAGGCGATCATATGCTCGATGACGCCGCTCGAACGGACCGACCCAAGCGTGCTCAACGCGAGCCGGCGACGCCGCATCGCCAAAGGCAGCGGGACGGTTGTGCACGACGTCAACCAGCTGATCAAGCAGTTCGAAGCATCAAAGCAAATGATGAAGCGATTGGGCCGGATGCGCCGGCCGCCGACGTTTCACTGACGAGCGTTCAGGCGCTCACAGAAAGGACACCACCTCTTGTCAGTCCAGATACGTCTCCGCCGCACCGGTCTAAAGAAGCAGCCGAGTTATCGCGTCATCGTCGCCGACAAACGATCGCCGCGCGACGGCCGATTCCTCGACATCGTGGGGCACTACAATCCGCGGCGTTCACCCGTCGAGTTGGTGCTCGACGAGGAGAAGATCAAGCGCTGGCTCGGCAACGGCGCGCAGCCATCCGACACCGTCGCGCGTCTGCTCGCCGACAAAGGTCTCTACGCGAAAGAGAAAGTCCGCGTCCGCAAAGCGCGCGCCAAGCGCGCCAAAAAGTCTTGACATGACCGGCTCGCGCCGGTCCGTACTGAAAGGTGACGCACATGCCCGATAGGCCTCATGATTTCATCGACTACGACGACGAGCCGCTGCCGGCGCCGAAAGAGACAGAAGCCGACGACGAATCGGAACCGCTCCCGCGCGCTGACGACGACGAAGGCTTTCGCGCCGACGACGACGACAACACCGGCAATATCGCAGATGGCATCGGCCGTGCCGCGGCGGTTCTGAAATTCATCGTCGAGCGTATCGTTGATGAGCCCGATCGCATAGCGATCGCCGCGGCGCAAGACGAGCGCGGGCCGGTATTGCTCTTGCGGGTGAGCGACGAAGACCGAGGCAAGGTGATCGGCAGGCAGGGGCGCATAGTACACGCGATCCGCACGATCGTCAAAGCAGCCTCGGTTGGCGCAGGCGAAAAGGTCAACGTCGAGATCCTCGATTGACGCAAGCCGAGGTCCTCATCGGTCGCATCGTCGGCACCTTTGGACTTCGGGGCCACGTCAAGATCGCCGGCGGCGACGCAGACGCGCTATGCGAAGGCGCGCGGTTGGAGGGGATCGGCGTCGACGGCGCGCGGCGCGGCTTCCTGATCGTTTCGGCTCGCACTCATAAGCGCGTCATCGTCGCATCGTTCGAAGGAATCGCAAGCATCTCGCAAGCGGAGGCACTCGTCGGAACGGCGCTATATGTCGACGCCGCGGAGCTCCCCGCATTGCCCGAGGGCATACACCGCGCGTCGGACCTCGTCGGCTTGCGGGTCGTCGACAGCAGACTGGGTCCGCTTGGGGAAGTTCGTTCCGTGCAGCACTATCCGTCGGCCGACATGCTCGTCGTGGGCGAGGCGCTGATCCCGCTGCACCGGGCTTACGACGTCTCGATCGACCTCGGAGCGCGGACGATACACGTGACGCTGCCCGACGGCTTTGACGAGATCATGAAAGCTCCGCGAGCCAAGCGCGAATCACCGCGTTGACGGCGTCGGGCTGCTCAAAGTGGGGCAGATGGCCGGCTCCTTCAATGATCTTCAGCGTGCTCCGGGCGATGCGCTCGTGAAGAAACGCCGCGTATTTCGGGGGAGTCATGCGGTCTACCGACCCGACGATGATGAGGGTTGGGATTTCAACAGTGCTCACCCGCTCGATCTCATCGAACGTGTCGCATGCGGCGTAGTCTGCGCGAGTGGCGCCTTGTCCGACCATGAGGTGCCATCCCCTGACGAGCTGACGCAGATGATCCGCACAGCCGGGCGCGACCGAAAGGTCCACGAGTTCGTCGACACAATCCGGCCAACGCTGGTCGATCATGTCGAAGATCGGCTTGCCGACGCGCAGGCGTGCGCCGCCGCCGATGAGGATCAATCCCGCGACGTCCGATGGGTTTGTCAGCGCCCACTCGAGTGCGATCGCCGCGCCTAAGGAGTTTCCGCACGCGATTGCCGGCACGGCCGCACGAAAACGAGCATACTTAGCAAGCCACGATGCCATTTCGGGGACGTCGCCCAATGGGGTGCCGTGAGGATGACCCGGCAGCGAGACCGCATCCGAGCCGGGGAAGGCCGCGGCCTGCTCGGCAAAAGCCTCGTGCGTATGACCCGAGCCGTGGACGTACAGGATTTGAGCCATGGCGCGCGGCCTTCTGGCCGCCTCGACGACCCTCCCGCGGGAATCGACCATATGTTCGAGAATGGCGACCGCTATGGCGACTTACGCGCCGCTGCCCGCTCCTTTCGAGGAGGCGCTAGCGGATGCGGCGATCGCGGCAGATGCGGCTCAGGAGGCGCTTTCGCGCCGACTTTCCGAGCTAGAGATTACCGATCTTTGGTCTTGCCGGTTCGCCGTGGTAGATATCGAGACGACCGGCAGCGTGGCGGGCAATGACGCCATGACCGAAATCGCGATCGTCCATGTGGAAGACGGCCGCATAACCCGGCGCTGGCGGTCGTTCGTGAACCCCGAGCGCCCCATCCCGCCATTCATAACGCAGCTCACCGGCATCACCGACGAAATGGTCGCTGGGGCGCCATATCTCAGAGACGTGCTTCCAACGGTGCTCTCGCGCCTAGACGGCTACGTCTTCGTCGGGCACAACGTCAGATTCGACGCTGGATTTGTGGACTTCGAGCTCCGCCGTCATGGATATGCCGGTCTGAACACGCCGACCATCGACACGCTTGCTTTGGCGCGTCGCACGATCGCCGAAGTCCCGAACTACAAACTCGGCACATTGACGCGCGAGCTCGGCCTCGACGTGGAGCGGCACCATCGCGCGCTCGCTGACGCGACGGCGACGGCCGATCTGCTCGTTCACTGCATCAAGCGCCTCGAAGACCGCGGCGTTTTCACGTACGGAGCGCTGGCCCAATATCTTCGCACGAAACCGATAAGGCGCAAGCGCCAGCGGCGAGCGCGCGTTCTCGTCGACGCCGGCCAGTTGCCGGTCTGGTCGTCGTCCATCCTGGCGCAGCTGACCGAGGTGCCGACGCGACCAGGTGTCTACCTTCTCAAAGATGCCGGCGGGAGCGTGGTGTACGTCGGTAAGTCGAAGTCGCTGCGCGCGCGGCTGCGGACGTATGCGGCGACCTCAAAGATCGCGGGGGCGAAGGTTCTCCAGCTACGATCGATCGTCGCGACGTTCGACTACTTGGTGACCGGCAGCGAATTCGAAGCGCTGCTGCTCGAAGCCGAGCTCGTCCGCGCCTACGATCCGCCGATGAACGATCGGCTGCGCAATTTCCGCGAGTTCGCGTTTATCAAAGTCGGCGCGGGCGCACGCGGCCATCTGTGCACCACGACCCACGTCGCAGGCGACGGCGCCCGCTACTATGGACCGTATCTGAGCATGACGGCTGCGCGCGCCGCGGTCGCCGCGTTACAGGATGCACTGGGTTTGCGGGCATGCGACGAAGACAACGTCGATATCCGAGTTTCGGAGTCGCCGCCCGGCCATCACGAGGCTTTGATCGATGAGGCGATCGCGTTCATCGAAGGCGCAGCCGACGATGTGCTTCTGGCCATCGCGCGCCGCCGCGACGAAGCAGGAGCGCGCGGCAGACTCGACGTGGCATCGCGCGAAGAGAAGCGGCTGGATCGACTTCGGCGATTGCGCGAGCGGCACGCTCGGCTCGAATACGCCACTGGCCTCTCCATGATCGTGCTCGCCCCTTCGGGTCATCCATCCGAGGAAGCGTGCTTCCTCTTCAACGCAGGAAGACTCGCCGGCCAAGTCCGGCTGCCGCGCCGGCTGCCGGCGCGTTCAGAGGCGCGAAGTCTGCTGACGTGTCTAATCGCTGAGAAGTACAAGCCTGACCAGACCGAGCGATCGTTCGCGCGGCAAGATGAGATCGACCAGCTCTTCATCCTCGCCTCGTGGTTCCGGAAGTCGCGCGAAGGGCTGTCGTTTGTTACGTTGCCCGAGCGTACGCCGAACGCAGCGGAGTCCGAGCGCTGGGCGATCCAAATCCTCGACGGCGAACAAGTCGTCTGACGCGTTTCTAAAGCCATTTGAAGGGGCCGACATATTTGAAGGGGCATATTTGAAGGGGCCGACGTCAGTCGGCCCTCTTATATATCCGTCGCGCCGGTGCCGCTAAGACCGCCGCTAGATGTGCCTCGGGGCGTACCATAAGACGAACGTCAGAAAACCGAGAAACGCACCGCTCATAAGATAGAAGAGAGCTGCGCCCCCTCCGTCATCTCGACGGTCTGTTTCGTCCCGCTTGTACGGCACCGCCGCCGTGCGCGACCGGCTCATCGGACTCCTCATTCACCGTAGAGTGAGGCGTAGAATCGGGAATCGCATGGAATGCAAGATATCCCAGTCGCTTCCAACTACGATTTAACCGTTTTCTCAGTTGCGGCCGCTATGATGCCCGTCACCGGGGCAAGATTACCGGTAGAATCCCGCGTAAATTATGAGTATGAAGTCATTCTATTTCACGGCCTTTGCGGCTGCGGTCGCGGCTGTCGTCACAGCTAGCAGTCAGGCCCTGGCGATCCCGCATGCCACCACGCCGATCACGGCAGATACCAAGGACACGCTCCTTCAGGCAGGCACGTTACTGCGCATAAGTCTCGATCAGACCGTGTCGTCGTCGACGAATAAAGTCGGTGACAAGTTCGGCTTTGCGGTCGTGGACGACGTCAAGATCGGCGATCGTGTTGTGGTCCCGGCCGGCACGAAGGGCACCGGCAGCGTGACCGCTGTCCGGCCGGCGCACGGCGGCGGCGGCGACGGGATGCTCCGCGTGACGCTCGACCCGGTTCCGGTACCGGCCGGACCGACGCTTGCGATCGGCATCACGCACGACAGTGTCATGGCGGATGTCAACGAGAAGAACGGTGACGCGGGCACGCTTGAAACCGTCGCGGATGCGGCCGTGCCGGGATTCTTCCTATTGGAGTTGCTGCGTAAGGGCAGCGACGTCACTCTGCGCGCAAGCAAGCCATTTCACGTCGCGGTGACCGAGGACTCGTTTATCCCGCTTCCAAAGTGACGACCCGGTTCGTCAACGCTCCGATCCCCTCGATCTCAATCTTCACGGTGTCGCCGCCGACCATCGGGGCGACGCCGCTTGGCGTGCCGGTGGCTATCACATCTCCCGGTTCGAGCGTGAATGCGGCGCTCGCGTACTCGATCAGCGACGGCACGTCGAAGATCATCGACGCCGTCGACGCGTCTTGGCGGATTTCGCCGTTCAGCGACGTCCGTAGACGGCGACCGCGCCATTCTATTCCGGAGACGATGTATGGGCCGATCGGCGCGAACGTGTCGAAGCCTTTCGCGCGAGCCCACTGCACGTCCGATCGCTGAAGATCGCGCGCCGTGACATCGTTGACGATCGTGTATCCGAGGACGTAGTCGAGAGCGTTTGTCCGCGTCACGCTGCGACAGCGGCGTCCGATGACGACGCCGAGCTCGCCCTCGAATTCGACGTGGGTCGACTGACGCGGATAGACGATATCGTCGCCCGGACCGATGACCGCCGACGGCGGCTTGAAGAAAAGCAACGGGTTCGGCGGTAAGGCGTTGCCCATCTCCGCCGCATGCTCGGCATAGTTGCGGCCGACGCAGACGATTTTGGACGGCAGGCAAGGCGCAAGCAGGCGCACATCCGCTAGCGGTTTACGGCAGCCGGGCGCCACGACTTCATCGCCCTCAACCGCCCCCGAATATTCCGTGTCGCCGAAACGAAACCGGCAGTAGATCATGAAACGCGGCTAAACGAGCGCTGTGCCGCGAACACCCAGATCAACGCAGCCGCGGCATCGCGTCCGACCGTGGCCCACGTCGCGAATTCCGGCCGCAGCGCCCAGTTGATCACAATTGAAAGACAGGCAGCGATAGCGGCCGCGATCAGCGCCGGCTGCACAGGAATGCGTTTGTGGCTGGGTATCGCCGATCGCATCGCTCGGTAGGAGAGGCGGGCGCCGAAAAATCCCAGCGGTAGCGCAAACGCGATGGGCAGCGCGAGGATCGCGAGGAGTATTCCGGCTTTCGTGCCTAACGGCAACCATTCGGCGACTGCGAACGCAAGAGCGCAGAACGCGCAGTACGCGACGACCTGTGCGATGATCGATGCGCAGAACACAAGGAGAAGACGGCGGAAGACGTGTCTCCGCACGTTGACGGAAAGCGGCATTGTGCGCATCGTCGACGACCTTTGCGCAGCCGCGCATCGCGACCTTCACGGCAGCGATGCTCGATTGCTCAGTCGTCAATAGAGGTCGCCTTCTCGAGTCGCGGCAAATATCCGAACGCATGAACCAACGCCGAGAATACGACCTCTGCGTCGTCGGCGCGGGAAGCGCCGGCTACGCCGCGGCGACGACCGCCCGCTCCCTTGGGCGCAGCGTAGTGATCGCAGAATCGCGCGCCCCGCTCGGCGGCCTTTGCATTTTACGCGGCTGCATGCCGTCGAAGACGTTGCTGAGCAGCGCCGAAGTGGCGCACATGGTCGACCGTGCTTCGGAATTCGGCATCGTCGCAGGACCTGCGCGCGTGGATTTTCCGGCGCTGATGGCGCGCAAGCGGCGCATCATCGATGAATTCGCCGACTACCGCGTCGACGGCATTGAAACGTTCGCGCTCGTGCGCGGCGATGTGAAGTTCACCGGCCCGAAAACGCTCTCGGTCGACGGTGAAGAAATCGGCGCCGCGAAGTTCATCGTCGCCACCGGTTCGGTCACTCACGTCCCAAGCATACCCGGGCTGGAGGCCGCCGGTTACGTCACGAGCGACGAGGTCCTCGAACTCGACCGGTTGCCGGAGAGCGTCATCGTATTGGGCGGCGGGGCGGTCGCGTGCGAATTAGCGCAATATCTCCGGCGCCTCGGGTGTCAAGTGACGATGCTCCAGCGGAGTCGGACATTGCTCTCGCGCGAGGACGGCGATATCGGCGCGACCTTGCGCAACGCGTTGGAAAGCGAGGGCATGAACATCGCGACCGGCACTCTGCTGGAAAGCGTGGAGATCACGAGATCCGGCAAGAAGGTATGGTATGAGGTCGACGGCCGTCGCGAGAGCGCGGAAGGCGGCGAGATATTCGTCGCGCTCGGTCGACGGGCGAACACCGGCGGTCTCGGGCTGGAAGCAGCACAGGTCGAGTACGAAAGCGGCGGCATCAAAGTGGATGCGCATCTGCAGACGAGCAATCCGATCATCTATGCGGCGGGCGATGTCATCTTCGACAGCACGCAGCTTGTGCATGTCGCCGTCAACGAAGGCCAGACGGCGGCGCGCAACGCGCTCTCCGACGAGGGCCTCACGATCGACTACGATCTGTACGGCGCTCGCGCTGTGTTTACGGATCCGCAAGTCGCCGTCGCCGGCTTGTCCGAGGCCGAGTGCACCCGGCGGGGAGCCGATTTCGTCAGTGCGTCGTTTCCGTTTGACGACCTCGGTAAAGCGATAGCGATCGGCGCGACAAAGGGATTCATCAAAATGCTTGCCGCGCCGGACGGGACGATTCTCGGCGTCGGCATCATCGGCGCTGAGGCATCCGATCTCATTCACGAGGCCATCGCGCTGCTCCATTTCAAGGCGAATGTCAGAGACGTGATGCAGATGCCGCACCTGCATCCCACGCTCGCCGAGATCTTCACGTATCCGGCCGAAACGCTCTGCGAGCGGCTCGAGCACGAGCGGCATGTCCTCGTCCGCCCGTAAGGACGCGGTCGGGCGGCGCGGGCACGGATCCGCAAGCCACGCGCTCTATGAAAACCCTCGGCTGTACGATCTCGGCTTCGGCTTCCGAAACATCGCGCGGGAATGCGACGGGCTGCTTGCAATCGCGGCCAAACACGGCACGAGCGCGCCGCGCCGAATCGTGGACATCGCATGCGGCCCGGCGCATCACCTCCGAGAGTATGCGCGGCGCGGCCTCGTAGCACTGGGCGTCGATGTGAACGCGGAGATGATCGAGTACGCCCGGCATCTGAACAAGCAGGCGCATGTCGCCGTCGGACTGCGCAAGGCTGACATGCGGCGCTTTCATCTTCCGACGCGCGTGGATATCGCGCAGTGCTTGTTCGATTCGTTCAGCCATTGCGTGACGGATGCCGACGCGGTTGCGACATTGCGCCGCGCGGCTGCGGCGCTGCGCCCCGGCGGCCTCCTGATCCTCGAGTTGACGCACCCGGCGGACTATTTCGGGGGGGATGAGGTCCGCACGGTCGGCCGCTGGGTCCAACGTTACGACGACGTCGCGGTCAAGACGCGTTTCCAAACCACAGCGATCGACGCGGTGGAGGAGACGTACGTCAAGAGCATGGTCATCGACGCCGTGTACAAAGTGGGCAAGAAGAAGAAGCGTATCGTCGACCGGCAGTTGCATCGCATGTGGCTGCGCGGCGGGATTCGCAACGTCGTCGCACAGAGCGGCGCGTTCGAAATCGTGGGTTGGTATGGCGATCTTACGCCGAAAGTTCCTCTGAGCATGCGGCCCGCGTCTTGGCGCATGGTCGTAGCGATGCGTCGTCGAAAGTCGCGATCGTGAACCGTCACACGCGGCGTCTTCTCGTACAAATAGTGGCAGGGACTATCTTCTTGGCCGGGTGCGGCGGCTCGTCTGGATTCGCTTCTCTGGCCGGCGCTTCGACGCAAGATCCGCAGCTCGCAGCTCCGCCCGGTTTCACCGTGGACGTATTCGAGCGCGGGCTTCAGGGACCACGCTACATGGCGGTCGCACCGAACGGCGATCTCCTCGTGGCGCTCACATACATGAGTCACGTCGTTGCCATTCACGGTGCGAACTCGACTCCCGTCGTGGTTGCGAGGGGCCTGAATCTGCCGCACGGCTTGGCCTTCGACGGGTCGACACTCTATATCGCGACGTGGGATGGCGTTGAGAAACTCACGTATCCGGGCGGTTCCCTATCCACCGTCATCTCCGGATTTCCCGAGAACGGCGACCACGACCATCGGGCGCTCGCGCTTGCGCAAGACCACTCGCTGTACGTGTCGATCGGATCCTCATGCAACGTCTGCGCGGATCAGCCGCCGCTTGCGACGATCCAACACGTGCGTGGCGCGTCGGCTTCCACGTTTGCGTCGGGATTGCGAAACGCGAGCGGCCTCGCATTCGACTCCGCCGGCCGGCTATGGGCCACGGTGAACCAGCGCGACGACATAGGACCCACGCAGGCGGTGACCGACAACCTGCCGCCTGACGAACTCGACCTGATCGAACAGGGCGGCGACTATGGATGGCCGGCGTGTTATCCCGACCCGGACGGCCGCAAGCGCGATCCGAATCCCGAATCTCCGAATGCCGACTGCAGCAGGACGGTTCCCGTCTCGCTCAACTTCCCAGCGCATTCCGCACCGCTCGGCATCGTGTTTTATGACCGTACGCAGTTTCCCAAAGAGTATCGAGGAGGGGCGTTTGTCGCATTCCACGGCTCGTGGAATCGCACGACCCCCACCGGAGATAAGGTCGTCTACGTCGCATTTGCGAACGGCAAGCCCACGGGATACAAGAATTTTCTCACCGGATGGCTTCGCGATGGCCGGTATCTGGGGCGGCCGTCCGGCCTTGCGGTAGACGGCAGCGGTGATCTCTTTGTCAGCGACGACCAGGCAGGCATCATCTACAGAATCAGGTACGCGCCATGAAGGTAGTCTCGTTCTCACACCTCTGGCGAGAAGAGCTCGGCACCCTGCTCGATTCCGACATCGAATTCGTCGCCGTCGATCCGGATGACGAAACTGCGCAGCTCGCATCGCTCGCAGATGCGGACGTTCTCATCAGCACGAAGTTCGACGCGCCAATGGCACGCGCAGCCGTACGACTACGGTTGCTTCTCTGCCCGTCCGCCGGCACCGAAGGCATCGATCGCGAGCAGCTCGCGCCCGGCGTTGGACTTCTCAACGGCCAGGGCCACGAGATTCCAATAGCGGAGTTTGTCATCGGCGCGCTCGTCGCATTGCGGCAGAAGATGTTCGCCGCAGACCGCGCGTTGCGCGATGGGCGGTGGGAATATGGCTTTTTAGGCGCGGGCGGGTTTGTCGGCGAGCTATATGGTTCCAAGCTCGGCATGCTCGGCTACGGGCGGATCGGCAAGGAGATCGTGCAGCGCGCCTCGGCGTTCGGCATCGAAACCGTTGCGCTCACCATGCGTCCGGAGCGAGTCACGGCGAAACCGCCGGGGCTTGCGCTCGTCGGCGATTTGAAAGATCGAGCCGCCGTCGATGCCGTCGTGAGCCGGTCAGACGCGATCGTCGTCTGCTGCGAACTATCCGCGCAGACGCGCGGCCTCATCGATGCGCGCAGGTTCGGGCTTATGAAGAAGCACGCCGTGATCGTCAACATCGCTCGTGGGCCGATCCTCGACGAAAAAGCGCTCTATGAGGCGCTCAAGGAGCGAAAGATCGACGGCGCCGCGCTCGACGTCTGGTACGAGTACCCGCATAAGCGCGGCGAGCGCGTGCAGCCATCGCGGTTTCCCTTCGCGGAGTTGGATAACGTCATCATGACTCCACACTGCAGCGGGTGGACAGAAGGCCATCGGCGCCGCAAGTTGGGCCGGATGGCCGACGCGATCCACTCGTTCAAAAAAACGCAGCCGCTCTGAAGGGCCGCTCTGAAAAGCCGCTTCGAAGGGGCCGACGCTAGTCGGCCCTTCGCTTTCTTGGAGCCCAGGCGGACCATAAAGGTCCGCCCCACAGAGCGGCGGACCATAAAGGTCCGCCCCACAGAGCGGCGGACCATAAAGGTCCGCCCCACAGAGCGGCGGACCATAACGGTCCGCCCTACAGAAGCGATCTGGCTTTTGCGAAAACCGCGTCGAGCATTTCTTGCGTGAGCTTGCCGGTGTTCGTGTTCTGACGGCTTGGGTGATACGAACCGATCAACGCCAGCGCTCGTCCGCTGCCTTCTTGTTTCAACGAAGTTATCGCGGCATGGGCGAAAGCCGGTCTGGGTCGCGGCAGCTCGTAACCCGCATCTGCCAACAGCCGAAGCGCGCGGTCAAAGGCGATTTTGCCCAGTGCCACGACGACTCTCACGTCCTGAAGCGTCTCAAACTCCGCGCGTAGATACGAAGCGCAATTCGCGATGTGCCGCGGCGACGGCTTGTTCTTCGGAGGCGCGCAACGTATAGCGGCGCTGAGATACGCATCCTTGAGGGCAAAGCCGTCGCCGCGAGCGTGGGATGTCGGCTGCGTTGCGAAGCCGGAAGCAAAGAGCGCGCGGGCCAACCAGTCCGCGGAGCCGTCGCCCGTGAACATGCGCCCGGTCCGATTGCCGCCGTGCGCTGCGGGCGCCAACCCGATGATGAGAACAGCGGCGGACGCTTCGCCGAGCGGGGGTACGGGTTTGCCCCAATACGACTGGCCGGCAAATTCGCGTTTGCCGCGACGCGCAATGTCGGCGCAATATGCGCGAAGATCGCGACACCGCGTACACGCCACGATATCCCGGCGCAGTCTTACAAGCATATCCATGGTCAAGCGCCGCCTTCACGCGGCGAAGGACAGGTCCTCCCGCTCGCGTAACCGTCAGACCACCAAGTATCCGGCGATTTCTTCTATCGCCGGCGTTGGCATATGTGGGAGCGAGTCATGCAAAACGATCCTTCGACATCGATTCCGGCGCCCGCGCCGCAGCCGGTCTACGCGCCCGGCCAGATCGGACTTGACCAATCGAAGGTGCAGAACTATCTGCGCCAGCGCCGAGCGGAACAGAGCATGCCGCTCGCGATTCTCGCGGGCGTCGTCGCGGCTCTTATCGGCGCGGTGCTCTGGGGCATCGTCTCCGACGTCACGGATTACCAAATCGGTTGGATGGCGGTTGGTGTCGGATTTCTGGTCGGCTATTCCGTGCAATTCCTCGGCAAAGGCATCGACCCGCCGTTCAGATATGTGGGCGCGATCTGTTCTCTCGCCGGTTGCGTAGTCGGCAATTTTTTTGCCGTGGTCGGAGCCATCGCACAGCAAAATCACGTCAGTGCCCTCACCGTGCTCGGTCAGATACCACTGAACGTCGCCGTAGACGTGATGACGAAGGCGTTCCAGCCGATGGATCTGTTGTTTTACGGTATCGCAGTGTATGAAGGGTATCGCTTCTCGCTCAAGCGGCTGACCCAAGCGGAGCTCGCCGGACTCCAGTAGACCTCGGCTAAAGGGGCTGCACTCCGGACGTTCCGAGCACGCTCGGGTCGTCGTCGCCCGGTCCCGCTGCGCCGTGAGCGCGTGATTTCGCGCTCCACCCGATGACGTCCACCGCGACGACTTTTGTCATGGCCAGGTGTTCGAGCGTGGGAGCCGAGTAGTCGCGACCCTCGCTGCGGCCGTCGAAATACCGTCCGATCATCCTGCGGAACACGTCGCTCTTCGTCTCCGCATCGTCTACGATACGCATGCGGCCGAACGCCACGACGCTTCTATAGATCATCGAGTGGTTCAATGCGGTCTTCGAATATACCAAGCCGGTCAGCTCGGTCACCGTCACGCACACTCGCGCGTTCGTCGCCGCGCCTCCGAGTATCCGGGCCAATTGCGATCCGTGGATGTAGATCACGTCCGGCGTTTCGGGATTGAAAGCGTACGTCATGGGTATGACGACAGGCCACTCGTTTTCGATGATACCGACATGCGCGACCTTGGACGCAAGAAGTATGTCCGCGATGTCTCTTAGGACAGAACGTTCGGGATGCCGCAGCAGCTTTGTCGAAGGGATCGTATCGGCCGGCATCACTTCGGCGCTTGCCCGTTCACTCATCGTCCGGCTCGCCTGGGCTTGTCGGATGTTGGATGAAATACTTCTGGTCGATTGAAGTGGAGATCCGCGAAAACGCGCGCGGCGTCTGCGTGTAGTCGAAACAGTCCTGAAGATCATCGGAGCGCGAATCGCTGTAGTTCAGCGAGCCGAGATTGAACGTCTCTTCGACGTAGTGAAGTATGCTGCCGAATTCGTGGTTGACGTGGGAGACATAAGCGGTTCGCGCATACGGCGACACGACGATGAGCGGCACGCGAAAACCGAGCTCATTCGCGTTGAAAAGCACCGGCGGGGGAACGTGATCGTAGAAGCCGCCCCAGTCGTCCCACGTGAGGAAGATCGCCGTCGTCGCCCAGTACGGGCTCTTCATCACCGTGTTGATGAGCGCCGTCACGTAGCTCTGACCCTTGCTCACGAGCGCGACGGGGTGCTCGCTGACGTCGCTCGCGGGTTGGATCCATGCGACCTGCGGGAGCTGCCCGCTCGTGACGTCCTGGTAGAACTGGTCGATCGGTACGACGTTCCCCGTCTCCCCGTCCGCTTGCACGGTGTCGAACTCCGGGACCACGTTCCAGATGCTCGGGACCGTCGCCGTGATCTGCGTCGGCTGGCAATCCTCCGGATCGTTGCC
>DATGJI010000019.1 GCA_035295225.1 Candidatus Eremiobacteraceae bacterium
CCGCATCCTGGTCTCGATTGCCGACGAAGAAAAAGAAGAATCCATTCCGGTTCTCGAGCGCTACGTTCGCATGGGGCACACGCTCATCGCCACGCCGGGTACGCGCGAGTATCTGCAATCGGCGGGCATTCCGTGCGAGCAAATCAACAAGATTGCCGACGGTTCGCCCCACGTTCTCGATCTGATTCACGATCGCACTGTCGATCTCGTGATCAACGACGCGCAAGGCGCCCGGGAAATCTCCGACAACTATCGCATTCGCCGCGCGGCGGTGGAAGCGAATATCGCGTGTTTGACCAGTTTGGATACCGCTCGCGCGCTGGCGGAAGCGTTGGAAAATACCGCCGGACCGCCGCGCTCGCTGCAAGAGTACCGATGCGCGCAGACGCACGTACGGTCGTAGATTTGGGCGCGAAAGCGCCTACGGCGTTTGTGCTTGGCGGCAACGGCAGCACGCTCGCGTTCGTCAGCAGTCTGCGCGCGGATGCGCAGAGCGTTGCGGCACATCTCGTGCCGATCGCGCAAACCCCCATCGGCGCCGTTGCCGGCGATGCGTGGCAGAACGTGACCGTTGCAATGGCCAATCTGCTGGATTGGCTCGACAAGACGTTTTCGCCCGAGGACGATCGCGCATTCGTCGCGCCGCTGCGCGACATCGAGTTACTGGCGCGCATCAATTGGCACGCGGAGCTGCCCTCGCGCTTGGACGACGCGAGCGTTTTGAACATCGAAGACGTTCCGGAAGAGTTTGCGGAGGCGCTCGCGCATCCGCCGGAGCCGCTGGTACAGTGCGGGGCTTGCCGGCGCCTGTGCGTGCGCGATCACTTCGTGTGGCGCGAGAAGCAGCTGTGCGCCTGGGATTACCACCGGCAAGTGTTCGGAAAGCGCGGACCGTGGCATAGCGGAGCATATGAAGCGCGTCACTTCGAAACGATTCCGCCGGCCGCGTACGTCGCGCCGCTGCTGCTCGAAGAGGCGGGTGTGGACGTGGTGCTCGCGGTTGCCGGAGTGGACGACGCAATTGCGCGCGATGCGGTGAACGTCGTGCTCGGCCGCGACGCCGATCGCGCCTACCTCGCGGTGCGCACGCCGGACGGTTATACGCTGCTGCGTGAGCGAACCGGCGCGACGGCGTGACCGCCGCGACCGTTTCGCGCCTGCGCGCACTGTTCGTCGTTCTCTTCGGCATCTTGATTCTCAGACAGATCTACGTGCAGGTCATTGCGCGTCCCGACATCGCGTCGAACCCGTACAATCCGCGGCACGCCCTGCTCGGGCAGAACCGCGGACGCATTCTGGCAAGCGATGGAACCGTGCTCTCGCAGACGGTTAGCGGCAAGCGTGTGTATCAGTACGGCACGTCGCTCGCGCAAACGGTAGGGTATGTTTCACAGCGCTACGGCACCAGCGGCCTCGAGGACGCGTACGATCGCGCACTAACGCCGGCCGACACGACGGGCGATACCGGCGCGCAAATCGGTCAAATCGCCGAAGCGATGACCGGAAAGAGTTCCACGTCTCGCGGAGCCGACATCGTCACGACGATAGAACCGGCCATTCAAAACGAACTATACACGAAACTGTCCGGGTATTCGCGCGGCGCCGGCGTGGTGCTCGACCCGCGCACCGGCGCGGTGCTTGCGCTCGCAAGCGTCCCAAGTTTCGATCCGAACGACCTGGACGCGGAATTCGGCTCTCTCGTGCACGACCAGAGCAGCCCGCTGCTCAACCGGGCCATCAACGGACTGTATCCACCCGGTTCAACCTTCAAGATCTTTACCGCATCCGCGGCGCTCGACGCAGGTGTCGTGACGATGCAATCGACGTTCTACGATCCGGGCTACTATACTATCGGGAACTTCACGCTGCACGACGACGAAAGTGAAGCCACGGGCACGCAAGACGTCACCGGCGCCTTCGCGCTTTCCAGCAATGTGGACTTCGGTCAAATTGCCTTGAAGATGGGGACGGACACGTTCTATCGGTATCTCGACCGCTGGGGCATCGGCGGCTCGTTGGATTTTCAGCTCCCCGCATCGCGCGATCACGTACCCGCGAAAGATTCCATCGTGCCGGGCGAGCTCGCGCAGATGGGCTTCGGACAAGGTGCGCTGCTGATGTCGCCGCTCCAGATGGCTCTGGTGGCCGCGACGATTGCGAACGGCGGTTCGGAGCCGCGCCCCTACATCGTGCGGCAGGTCGTATGGCCGGGCGTGAGCACGAGCAGCTACGGCCCCGCTCAACTGGCGACGCCCATATCGGCGGATACGGCGGCAAACGTGAAGAAGATGATGATTGCGGTGGTTGCGCGCGGAACGGGCACCTCGGCGCAGCTGGCGGGCGTCACCGTCGCCGGCAAGACCGGCACGGCGACGAATCCCTTCGGTGCGCCGCATTCTTGGTTCGTCTGCTTCGCGCCGGCCGAAAATCCGCGTGTCGTCGTCGCCGTGATCGTCGAAAACGGAGGATACGGGGCCGCCGTCGCCGCGCCCATAGCAAGAAATGTTTTACGTGTCGCATTGGAACATACAAAGTAATGAACGTGTCTTTGCGGCGCCCTCGGGGAGAGTTTAAGCTGCACGCAGATTTAGGCGCCATGAAGCTGTGGGGGCCCCATCGCTTGCGATGGGGGGCGCCCTTCGATACCTCAGGACAAGCTCCGCTAGGGCGGAGTGCCTTTTAAACCGTGATAGACGAAGCCCATATTTTCAACAATCGCTATCGTCTCGACGGGAAACTCGGCGAGGGCGGTATGGCTACGGTGTATTGCGGAACCGATACGCTGCTGCGCCGCCGCGTCGCCATCAAAGTGCTGCGCGAACAGTACGCGTCGGATGAAGACTTCGTCCGGCGCTTCTATCAAGAGGCGGAATCCGCGGCGCGCCTTTCTCATCCCAACATCGTCAACACCTACGACGTCGGGCGCGAAGGCAACACGTATTACATCGTGATGGAGCTGGTCGACGGCCCATCGCTCGCGGAGATGATCGCGAGCGACGGCAAGCTTCCCGAGCAGGTCGCAATCGATTATGCGGCACAGATCTGCAACGGTCTTGCCTACGCGCACCGCCAGGGATTGCTGCATCGGGACATCAAGCCCGCCAATATTTTGATCACCAAAGACGACGTGGTCAAACTTTCCGATTTCGGCATCGCGCGCGCGATGTCGCAGCAAACGATGGCGATGACCCGTCCGGGGCTCATCATGGGCAGCGTGTATTACCTTTCGCCCGAGCAAGCACAGGGCCACGAGCTGCACGAAACTTCAGATTTGTACAGCGTGGGCGTCGTGCTCTATCAGATGCTCATGGGGCAGCTGCCTTACGTCGGCGACTCCCCCGTGACGGTAGCGCTCAAACACGTTTCCGATCCGGTTCCGGCCATCGATCCGGAAACAACCGGAATCAGTCCGGCACTGGCCGCCATCGTCAATAAGCTGCTGCAAAAACGTCCCGACCATCGCTTCCAATCCGCAAGCGAGGTCGCCTCGGCTCTGCGCGAAGCGCGCGAGCGTCCGGCCGTAGCGGCGTTTTCGATGCAGGATGATTCGCCGACGCAGCCGATTCAAGGCCCGCTGGCGCCGCCGCCGCGTCCGTCGCGTCTGCCCGATAGACAGGCGCAGGTGGAGGAACACGAGCCGCGCCCGCGTTCGGTCGGACCATTCATCGTGCTGGTCATCGCGGCGCTCATCATCGCGGCCGCGGCCGGATACGTTGCGACGCGTCCCGGCGTGCCGCGCGTTACGCTCGACAACTACGTCGGCATGACGGACGTGCAAGCCTCGCAGGCGCTCGTGAACAGCGGCCTGAGCCCGAAGATCACGCGGCAGACGAGCGATACGGTTCCCGCAAATCGCGTCATCAGTCAAGATCCTGCGCCGAGCACGCAGGTCCCGAAAGGGAATCCCGTGGGGCTCGTCGTCAGCAGCGGTAAACCGACGCTGACGCTGCAGAATTTCGTGACCTATACGGTCGGCGATGCGCAAAACGATCTCACGAACCTCAAGTTCCGAACGAAGATCGAGAGCAAGTTCGATCCCGCGGCAAAGGGTACCGTGATCGACCAAAAACCCAAAGCCGGCACGACGCTGCGTGAAGGGTCGACCGTGACACTCGTCGTTTCCAACGGTCCCGCGCCGACCAAGATGCCGCGGCTCGTCGGCCTCACGCTCGACAAAGCGCGCGCCATCGCGGCAAAAGACGCCTTCACGATCAACATTGCCGAGACCGCGTCGTTCAATAATATTCCGCCGAACGTCATCCAGTCACAAGACGTCACCGCCGGCACGACGATTCCGTCGGATCACTCGGTCACGGTCAATGTGGTCGTGAGCACCGGCGGCGGCCTTGCCCAAGTACCGGGCGTCGTCAACCAGAATTACGTGAGCGCAAATTCGGCGCTGACGAAAGCCGGTTTCAGCGTGAAGGTCGACCCAATCGTTCACCCGGCGTCAGCGGACAATGGGCTCGTGATTCAGCAAGATCCGGCCGGCGGGACGCCGCTGGAACGGGGAAATGAGGTCACCATCATGCTCTCGATTCCGGGTGAAGTTCCGGATACCGAAGGCATGGCGCTGCAAGACGCGGAGAACACGCTGCTCAACGCTGGGTACACGGTCGGCAACATCACGCCGACGACGGAAGGCGCCAACGGAAAAGTGGTGCGCACCGAGCCCTTTGCCGGCACGAAGTTGAATCCGAATACGCCGGTCAACATCTACGTCAACAGCGCGAGCGCGCAGCCGTCACAGCCATGACGCGGCGCGTCTTGGGCATCGACCCGGGCCTGCGCACCACGGGCTACGGGGTCATCGAATTTCTCTCGGGCCGATCGCGCCTCATCGAAGCCGGCGTCGTAACCCCGAAGGTCAGCGGTTCGCTCGAGGCGC
>DATGJI010000020.1 GCA_035295225.1 Candidatus Eremiobacteraceae bacterium
AAGTGCGAAATCAATGCGGCGAAAATCAAGTTCTATTTCTAAAGCCCCACGGATTTGGCCACGAGCCGTGTCCCGAGAATCAAGTGGTGTCAGCAAGTGTCCGTTTTTGCCGCATGCCCTATACCCCCCGCATGTGTCCCGCAAAGTGTTGACTCGGCGATCGTTAGCCGATGCCGCAATCCGGCCCATGTATGAGTCTCCGAAAACTGCATAGGCATCGAAGAATCATCGGATGAGTAAGGCGAACCGCTCAGACCCAAGCGAGGAAATAGCGAGGAAAGAGTGCGGCAGCGGTACCATCCGATCAATGAACTTACCCGCAACGAGCTCGCGCTGTCCAGGCGACACGTGACTTCTCTCTTTTGCTCGGTTGTGGCAGCCTTAAGCATGCTCGGCGCTGCGTCAGAGCCGAGCATTCCACAGCAACTTTGGGGGAAGTGGAAAGTCGTGCGGATGGTTCCAACGACAACGATCTCATGCGGGAACCGAGCTAAGGTCGTGGGAACGGTGCTGGAATATTCGGCTAGCGACTTTCGTTGGAACGCCGTAGTCGTCAGCCATCCAAAATCCGTCACAAGAATGATTCACGCGGCCGAGTTCGAGCGCGACAACTCTGGTACAGGGGCAAATGACTCTCGCGTGACATTCAAGCAGCTTGGCATTAGAAGAGACCAAGTCGAAATGGTGCGCATTGAGCACCCTGACGCGAATATCACGGGTGGAACCGTCGAAATACCAGGCGACCAAGTTCTGTTGACGGACCGCGACACGATCATCTTTGCCGCTTGTAATGTCTACTACGAGGCAAAGCGCGTTGAGCCGCCTCACTAAGCGGGGCTCGGACTGACTCAGTGGAGCGAGCGCTCGATTAAGGCAGCGATTATCGCCACGACGGCGGCGAAAATTCCGAGAATGATTTCTCTACTCGGCCCGGGCTTGGCGGCGCCGGGCACGCCCTCTTCGAAATCATGTCTATCGAGATTCGAGCTACGGCTGCTCGTGAGCCAATCGTTGGCAGCCTGCATGCGATCCGGACCGGCGCGCTGGGATAGCCACGCAAGTATTTGGTCGTCAGTAGTGTTTCCGGCGGCAGCCATAGTGAAGTCTTCCGCGTTGATGCCCCACTGCCGCATCATCCCGCGATCGATCGGACACGGGTAGTTATAGGCGCCGTTCGTGCGGTTTGCCTTGGCGCGTGCTTTGTCGTACACGCGAGCTAGCCACAAGAAGCCGCCGAGCGGCTCACGACCGCGTCTTGGGAACGTCTTTCCATCACGAAAATCGGTTGGCACGATCGATCACTCCGAACTTGGGTGGAAGCCGGCTTCGTACCCGGCGGAAAGAACTGCGACTGCTGATCGCGGTGTCAGCACCTCGACGTCGCGATGCGGCGGTCGCTTGCGCCGGGTCTCGTAGCCTTGTTGCGACCACGCGAGCAATGCCTTGCCCCGCACGAGCCACGCTCTTCCGTCTTCCGATATGAACGCCCCGTCTGGGAGACGTGCGACGTCCGCAGCGTACGTTTTCTTTACGCGTGGTTTGAGCAGCCGATCGCCGTGCAGTTGCAGATCGATCGCATCTGCGCCGGATGGATCGCCGAAGCAACGAGCCCAGACCGCGCAGAAGCGTCGAAAGTCTTCGCGCCGGCATTCGGCACACGGCCTATGGCCGGCCGCGAACGCCGTGACTTCATCGAGGAAGAAGAGCTCGGTATAGCGGTGCGGGGTCATGACGGTCCGCCGGATGCCCTTCCATTCCAGCCGGCATGCGATCCATCGCCTGAGCTTCGCGTAGTGCACGATGCGCCTCGCGTTATCGTGGAGTATGCCGCGGTTGCCCATGAGCAGGCCGCGTCCCTCGAGCGCGGCGATATCGCCAAACGGCGTGACCCGGTTTTGCAGCGGCATCTCTGTACGTTCTTCATGTTTTGGGGCTTGACTTTTCCGCCCAAATATACAACTATATGGTTGTGGATACTCTCAGCACCGCTTTCGCGGCCCTTTCGGACCCCACGCGCCGGATGATCCTCGATCGCCTGATGCGCGGGCCGGCGACGGTGAACGAGCTTGCCAAGCCGCATAAGATGACGCAGCAAGCCGTCTCCAAACACGTGGCTTACTTGGAGCGGGCCCGCCTCGTCGCCAAAAAGCGCCGCGGACGAGAGCATCTCTGCAGCCTCCGACCGAGCGCGATCCGCCAGGTCGCCGATTGGGCGAATGCATATCGCTGTTACTGGGAAGAGAGTCTTGAACGCCTAGATCATCTGCTTCGTGAAGACGGAGAGAAAGCGAGTCGACGTGGCCGTACCAAATAGTTCCATAGAAGAAGTCGTAGTCGAGCGAACATTCGATGCTTCGCGCGAGCGCGTCTTCAAAGCGTGGACGGATCCGAAGCTTGTGCAGCGATGGTGGGGTCCGCACGATTTCACAAATCCCGTATGCGAAATCGACGCGCGGCCCGGCGGCGCGATTCGCGTCCACATGCAAGGCCCCGATGGCACCATCTATCCCATGACCGGCATCTATAAAGAAGTCGTCGAGCCGGAGCGTATCGTGTTCACGACCACGCCGCTCGATGACAAAGGCAAGCCGCTCTTCGAAGTCTTGACCACGGTGACGTTCGTCGAACGCGCGGGCAAGACGCACGTCAGCGTCCACAACCGCGTTCTCAGCGCCACCGCCGGTGCCGACATGTATCTGCAGGGAATGGAAGCGGGCTGGAGTCAGAGTCTCGACCGTCTCGGCGAGGTCGTCACCTAAAGCACAGGTAGCCCGGCCCATGCGAAAGAATCCGCGACCCGAACCTGTCGCGGATTCTGAATATTCAGGAGGCCTCAATGTCTTTTCGTTTTGCGCGCATGGCTGCGTTCGCAATCATCGTCTTTGCCTGCTCGGGTGCGGGCGGTGCACTGGCCGCGGGTGCTCCGGCACCGGACGCGTCGAGCTCGGGCGGCGGCAGTGGACCGCAACCTTATGTGCAATTTCTCGCCGGCGCGCAAGTGCAAAATGGGCTGTTCCCGATCATCACCAAGGATGATAAAGTCTACTTGGCGATCGCGGCAAGCCAGCTCGATCATCCGTTCATCGAGACGTCTGTGCCTTCGACCGGACTCGGCGGATTTGGGCCCGCGCCCGGCGAGCCGTACGTGGCGCCCGCGCGGATGATCGAATTCTCGAAGGTCGGCGACAAAGTCGTCCTCTATTGGCCGAATACGAATTTTCTTGCGCCGGCCGGATCGCCTCAATCCGTGTCCGTTGACGAATCGTTTCCGACTTCGGTGATCGCGACCGAACCGATCGTCGCAGCCGATGCGACCGGAACGGTCGTGATCTCGGCCAGCGCTTTCCTCGGTGATGTCGCGGACCTTGCGGCTAGTTTTCAGCAGACGGTCGGCGATCCGTCGCACGGCTACCGGCTCGATCCAAGCCGCTCGTTCTTCACAAAGACCGCGGCGTTTCCCGAGAACGATCTGCTCGAAGTCGACCAGACGTGGGCCAGTTCGGATCCGAACCTCATTGACAACGTGCCCGACCCGCGCAGCATCGCGGTGCGCATGGACTACAATCTCGTCCAACCGCCCAGCGACAACTATATGCCGCGCATCGCGGACGACCGCGTCGGCTACTTCGAAGCCGGATACCTCGATTTCGGGAACGATCAGACGTATGCGCGCCAGACATTGTATATCTCGCGTTGGAACTTCGCGCCGGCCACGCCCGGCAAACCGTCGAACGCGACCCATCCTCTTGTGTTCACGATCAGCAAGAACGTGCCGATGGAATATCGCCAGACGGTGAAGGCCGCGCTGCTGCAGTGGAATGACGCGTTCCGGCGCATCGGCATTCTCAACGCCATCCAAGTGCAGGATCAGCCCGACGATCCGACGTGGGATCCCGCAGATATGCGGCACAACATGGTGCGTTGGATCGACACGTCGTCGCCGCAGTACGGCGCTGAAGCCCTCATCGTCAACGATCCACGCACCGGCGAGGAGATCAACGCAGGCGTCAATGTCGACGCGGTCGTCGGCACCGGCGATAACTCCGCGTATACGTATTTCGTGGCACCGATGCGCGGACTGCCGGATGATGCGAACGCTCGCCGGGCTTTCGTCTTGCAAGATATCCGCGCCACGGTCTTGCACGAATCGGGCCACGACATGGGGCTGCAGCACAACTTCATGGGCTCTATGGGCTACACCGCCGCGCAGCTGCAGAGCAAATCGTTCACCGACCGCTACGGTGTCGCGACGTCCGTGATGGAGTACGCGCCCTTGAACGTATGGCCGAAGGGCACGCCGCAGGGCGATTACAGCCAAGTAGCGCTCGGCCCGTACGACTACCACGCGATCGAGTACGGTTACGGCTACATCGCCGGCGCGGCGACCCCGCGCGACGAGTTGAGTGCGTTGCGCCGCATCGCGTCGGCGTGGAACGATCCGCAGTTCCGCTTCGCTTCAGACGAAGACGTCAGCTTCGGCAGCGGACATGCGGTCGATCCCCGCAACCAGCAGTTCGACCTCACGAACGATCCGCTTGCGTGGTGCGGCGTCGAGATGCGCGGTGAACACGCGATCATGGATGCGATCAACAGCCGCTTCCCGTCGGTCGGCCGGCCGAACGACGACGCGCGGGAAGCGTTTCTCGTGCCGCTTCGCCAGTATGGTCGCTGTGCGACGATGGCCGCGCACAACATCGGCGGCGAATATCTGTCGCGCAGCCGCGTCGGCGATCCGGGCGGTGCGACGCCGCTTGCCTACGTGCCGCGCACGCAAGAAGTGCGCGCGTGGCAGCAGATGGACCGTTATCTCTTCTCGAATTCGGCCTGGAACTTCAACCCATCGGTCCTGACCCGTTTGACATACACCGAGGCGAGCATCTTGAACGGCGGCGGGACCTGGGCGTACAACCCCACCGATCGTCACGATGTGGCGGTTGTTGAAATCGCGGGGACCGACCAGGATATCGCGCTCAACGAGATGTTCGCGCCGCTGACGCTGCAGCGCATCGACGACCTCTCCGTCAAGTACGATCGTGGTCGCACGATGAGTCTCTCCGACTTGTTCGATTGGGGGCAAGCGTCGGTCTTCGGCGACATCGCACGGGGACGCGCGGGATCCGACGGCGTCGTCCTTCGCAATCTGCAGTCGCGGTATGCACGGCGTCTCGCAACGCTCTGGGTGAAGCCCGCGAGCGGCACGCCCGACGATGCGAAAGCGCTCGCCCGCGCCGAGCTGGTCTCGCTGCAGCATGATTGTAGGGTTGCGGCAAGCCGCGGCGGCCTCGACGAGATGACATCGGCACATCTTGCAGAGCTCGATGCGATCGCACAGCAAGCGCTCTCGGCGCAGACGATGACCTCTCCGTGAAGAGGAGCCCGCTCGCAGGATTAGCGATCCTGTGCGCGCTGCTGTGTTCGGATACGCAGGCCTTGGCGGATGCCAGCCCATCGGCCGCTGATCGCACCGCGTATGCACAGGGGCAGTCCTACGGGCGGACATTCCAGGATTACCTGCAGCCCGGAATCTGCGGCATCGTGCTCGAGAGGCAACGATGTCGCGACGACTTCGCAGCGGTCCAACAAGTGGCCGGACCGCGAGACATGGACGCTCAGGTGGCAAGCTGGCTCCAAAACGGCGATCTCGACAAGAAGATAACCAGTTGGGATGGCGTGATGATACCCGACGTCGAATGGCAGAAAAATCCGTCATTCGGCTGGTGGTGGACCGCGGGCGTTTTGTCAGAAGCGGTTGGATTGCCGAGAACTACAGGGGTCGAGAGCTACGTTTCGACCATCGTCGACCTGCTCGCGAAGCACGCGGACGCCTCGCCCACACAATTCAAAGGGTTGATAGGGTCGAGCGGCTCGTCGGCTGATCGGGCGAAGCCGTTGATCGACGCTCTAAATGTCGCCGTCCCACCGACGGAATTTCCGTCGCTGACGATCGGTGATGGCGACGCAGGAGATGCCCAACTCGGCGTTCTCGATAACACCATTCTGGAACTGATCGATAGCCCGTTCGGACTTTCTCGCCCCGAGAGTCGCCTTTTTGCGCTCGATTTCGTAAATCACGTGGAGGCCATCGATCGCAAGCTCGGCGGTTCGACCTCATTTGACGACATGCGGCGATGTCTGCGCGGTGATATCCCCACTGATCATGATTTGCTGATCACAAGGCTCCAAAAACCGCTGACGGAATGGGTCAGCCAACTGAAGCAAAGCCCATTGCAACGTGACGCGTACCTATTCGGGGGTGCGGTTGCACAGTCTGCATACAACGCAGCCGTCCTCAAGGACATAGACTCCGATAGAGACTTCCGCGGGTTCATCTCGCAAACCAAGCCGTACGACGGGATGTTGCCCTCTGCCATCGCGGCGGTCGCGAAGATGCAGAACGTCGGATTTGGTGACTGGCCGAATGTCAACGCCACGGCAAGCGCTGCGACCCTTGCGATCATGGGGCAGTGACCGCGTGCTGACTACTAGGCCCACAGATTTTTCGGAAGCCAAGATCATCGTGCCCGACGTGTACAACGATCAGCGCGGGTTCTTCAAAGAAACATATTCGAAGCGGAAGTACGCGGCGATCGGCGTGACCGATGAGTGGCTGCAAGACGGTGTGTCGCTCTCCGGCAAGAACGTGTTGCGCGGCA
Source organism: Candidatus Eremiobacteraceae bacterium (assembly GCA_035295225.1). Taxonomy (NCBI): domain Bacteria; kingdom Bacillati; phylum Vulcanimicrobiota; class Vulcanimicrobiia; order Candidatus Eremiobacterales; family Candidatus Eremiobacteraceae; species Candidatus Eremiobacteraceae bacterium. The sequence goes on from DATGJI010000020.1 coordinate 6,654, forward strand.
TGCACTATCAGCCGGGCATGGCCAAATTGGTCAATGCGCTCGCAGGCGAGATCTTCGATGTGATCGTCGACGTTCGCGAAGGGTCGCCGACCTACAAACGCTGGCAAGGCTTTCATCTCTCGGCCGACAACCATTTACAGCTGTACGTGCCCGACGGCTTTGCGCACGGCTTTCTTGCGCTCACGGATGGCGTTGTTCTTCATTATAAGATGAGCGCGCATCACGATCCGGCCACCGAGAAGATAATGAGTTGGCGCGATGCGACGGTCGGCATACGCTGGCCGCTCGACGGCCCGCCGGTCATGTCAGCGAAGGACGCGCAAGCATAAGGGTGAAGGCCGAACTATTCACAGCGCAGAAACCGACGCGATTACACCGCAACGATAGGGGTCGCGATATAGATGGCCACCGTCCCTAAGACGACGACCGGGCTCTTCATTACCCGCTCGATTGACGACCTCAACGTCGAAGTCGAACCGAAGGGACCAAAGCTCAAGCGGGAACTCGGACCATGGATGCTCATCGCGCTCGGTTTGGGCAACATGGTCGGCGCAGGCATCTTCGCGACGGTCGGCACCGGCATCCACAACTACGCCGGACCGGCCATTTTGATATCGTTTGCGATCTGCGCGGTCGCGTCGGCGTGCGCGGGCCTCTGCTACGCCGAGTTCTCGTCGATGGTTCCGGTCGCCGGCAGCGCGTATACGTACACCTACGCCACGCTCGGCGAATTCTTGGCATGGCTTATCGGCTGGAACCTCATCCTCGAATACGGCATGTCGGCCGCCCCGGTGGCCACCACATTCTCGGGCAACATCCAGTTGGTGCTGGCACAATATCTTCACGTCGTGCTGCCGCAATGGGCCACCGGCCACTACGATCCGGTACACGGCACGTACTTCGACGTCATCGCGTTTCTCTGCGTGGTCGGCTTCGCCGTGCTGCTGACCGTGGGCGTGAGAGAATCGGCGGGCGCCAACGCGATCATCGTGATCATCAAAATGGGCGTGCTCGCATTTTTCGTCCTCGTCGCGCTGCCGCACTTCGTCGGCGCGCACTTCACGCCGTTCATCCCTAACGGCTGGTATCAGCGCGGGCCGAGCAGCGATTTCCCGGTCGTAGGCATCATCCCGGGCGCATTCTATGCGTTCTTCGCATTCATCGGCTTTGATTCTGTGACCGTGGCCGCCGAGGAGGCGAAGAAGCCGCAGCGCGACGTGCCCATCGGCGTGCTCGGCTCGCTGATCCTCGGCACGATTTTCTACACTGCTGTGGCGATCGCGCTCATCGGTTTGCAGCCCGCGTCGAAGATCGACCCGATCACCCCGCTGCCGAGCGCGCTCGCGTCGGTCGGGCTCGGCGCATATTCCTGGGTCGCGGTCCTGGGCGCGGTGCTTGGAACTTCATCTGTCGTGCTGACCGCGATCTACGGCCAAAGCCGCATCTTCATGGTGATGGCGCGCGACGGACTGCTGCCGAAGAGCATCGCGACGATCCATCCAAAATTCCGTACACCCGCGAACATGACGATGGTCATGGGCATCGTCGTCGGGATCATGGCGGGAACGTTCTCGCTCGACACGCTGCTCAGCTTCGTGAACACCGGCACGCTCAGCGCGTTCCTGCTCGTGTGCCTCGGCGTGCTCGTCCTGCGCTACACGCAGCCCGATCGGGCGCGCGGCTTCCGCACACCGTGGGTGCCGCTCATCCCGGCCTTCGGCGCGCTGCTCTCGCTCGGACTCATGGTGTGGGGAACCGACGTCTTCATCTGGACGCGCTTCGGCATCTGGATGGTCGTCGGACTGCTGATCTACTTCCTGTACGGCTACTCGCACAGCGAAGCGCGTAAAGCGGCGCTAAAGCGAGCGGGAGACAGCTGACGCCGAGATAGAGCCCGCGTCGAGCGCGACCAGATAGCGCTGCGTGTCCTCGACTTTGCCGCGCGCGGACTTTCCGGTTCCAGACATCGTCAATGTATCGCGCACCGTCAGGTCAAGCGCCACGACGCGAGCGTTGGCCCGGTCGTAGTCGAAACGCAGATCGAGCTTCGCGCTGCCGCTCGCATAGCCGAGCAACACGCCCGTGTTGGTCACGACAGGCTCGCGCATCGGCACGGTTCCGGTCGCGTCTATTGAGTAGACGCTTTGGCCCAAGACATAACGCATGCCGGTCACTGAGAACGACAATTCCGGACGCGCGGTCATGCCGTACAGCTTCGTGCCGAGCTTGCCGCCCCACGAATCTCCGATCGCAAGAACCGCGCCGCCCTTGACCGCTCTCTCGCCGAGGAAACCGAGGGGCAGCAGGAAGAGACCGCCGAGCGTTCCGTGATCTCTGACGACGACGCCCTCCGCGTTCACAAGCGTCCAGCCGGTGCCCGGCTTGCTCACCGGACGCCCGGCGACGGTGGCGGTGATCGCACCCGATCGGTGCAGCGTCAGGCCGTCGGACGACGCCTCCTTGATCGCGACCCGCTCTCTGCCGTTGAGCGTCGTCGGCATCGCTCGTTGATCGACCGCACGGCCTAGCGCATCGCTGCCGACGATGCTCTGACCGACCTCGCCGTGCAGGCTATAGTCGTAGATCTGGCCGGCTCGGTGCGCCGCGATCGCGCTCGACGTCGGCGTCGGCGACGGAAGGACCGGCACCGCAAGCGCCGATCCGCTCGGCGCCTCCGCCGATGCGAGAGCCGCGCCCGAGATCGTCGCTGCCGCGAAGGCTGCGAACACGCTCGCGGCGATGGGAATGTTGCGAATCAAAGCGGTCCTTCTGCGGCTTTTTGAAACCGGGCGCACGCATTCGAGGGGCGATGTTAATCGTCGCCCCGCCCTGTGCAAAAAAATTTAGCGTTTCACTCCCTAATCACCTGTGGTAATTTGTTCAAATGGGACACACGCATGAGGCGTGCCTTGACGACGCGAACTGCGCGAAGGTGACGAAGATCATGGCCTTCACGTTCGTCGCGATATCGCTGTTCGCGACGAGCGGCTGCCGACACATCGCGCCTTCGTCCGCACCGGTGACGCCGACGCCGGCGCCATACGCAACGGGAGATTATCCTGAGTACGGTTACGCCCCGGATCTCTCGTGGGTTGCCGGCAAAATATTTGTCGGGCTGCGGGGACCGATGTGCACGTACGTGCTGTTCTCGAACGGACGCGGCGCCGCGTGGGGCGGAACGTTTGCGCTGAGCGCGGCACCCGGTGTCTTGGACGGCTTGCACTCGGGAGATCATATCGTCGTTCACGGCGCGCTCTCGCCCGCAACGCTGCATGGCTGCGATGCGCGCCAATTCAACGTCACACGCGCCGAACTTCACTAGCGCCGGAACGGATCGACAGGAATGACGCCAAACTCCGACATCTTGCTTTTCGCATATGCGCTGATCGTCGTCGGGCTGACGATCGGTCTGCAGATGCTCTATGCCGGTACGCGCGGCCGCTCGATGTATTTCGCAGGCCGAGAAAAAGCGCCGGTGCTGCCCTCGCAATTGCGAGTGGCTGGAATCGTCTTCTCGATGTTCGGCGTTGCGATGTTCGCGGTGATGGCCGTGGAGGTTCTGTCCGGCGCAGCCGGCACGAATATCGTCGCGTTCATCATCGCGACGGTCGCGATTCCGCCGCTCGTCGCGTGGTACAATTCGCGCCTGATCGGTTAGCCATTCTTATTGAAGGGGCCGACGCAAGTCGGCCCACGTTTACGGTCCCTTGGGCCGACTGGCGTCGGCCCCTTCAGCAAATCGGCCCTCAGAGGTGGCCGAGCAAGATCTGCGGCACGATGCCCAGCAGCAGAACGCCGATGGCTCCCGCGGCGACCGCGATCCACGACATCGCCGCATTGCCGTCGGATGCGACCGACTCGGCATCCGCCGGTGCGAACATCTGCCAGATCACCTGGAAGTAGACGTAGAACGAGACGAGCGTGCCGACGATGAGCGCGACCGCCATCGCCACGCCCCACGGGCCCGCCCCCATCGCCTGGCCGAGCAGCAAGACTTTGCCGATGAAGCCTGCGGTGGCCGGAATGCCGGCAAGCGATAAGAAGAACAGCATCATGAGCGCCGCGATCAACGGCCGGCGAAACGCGAGACCTCGATACGCGCTGAGGTCGGCATGCTGTTCATCTCCATTGCCGATCAGGGCGATGACCGCGAACGCGCCGAGATTCATGAACGCATACGCCGCGAGGTAGAAGACGAGCGTCGCAAGGCCGCCGCTTCCAACTCCGGCGAGCGCAAGCACGAGATAACCCGCCTGCGCGATGCTCGAAAACGCGAGCAACCGCTTGAGGTTGGTCTGTCCGATAGCGCCGACATTGCCGACGATCATCGAGAGAATGGCGAGGATCCAGAGCGGCACGAGCGCCGGGGCATCGTGACCGAAGACGACGTACGCAAAGCGCGCGAGCACGGCGAACATCGCGGCTTTCACCGCGACCGCCATGAACGCCGTGACCGCGAGCGGCGAACCTTCGTACACGTCGGGAGTCCAGAGATGGAACGGTGCTAGCGCGAGTTTGAACGCGATCCCTACGATGAACAGCGCGAAGCCGCCGATGAAGAGCGGTCCCCCGGCAGACGCCGCTTGCGCCATAGCGGCGAGCGAGATGCTGCCCGCTGCGCCGTAGAGCAGTGCCATCCCGAAGATCAGAAAGCCCGATGCGAGCGAGCCGAGCAACACGTACTTGAGCGCGGCCTCTTGTGACGAGCGCCGCGGATAGCCGGTGCCGGCGAGGACGTACAGCGCGAGCGAGAGTTCCTCGAGGCCCAAGAAAATGCCGATGAGCGTCGTCGATCCGGCGAGAATGAGGCCGCCGATCGTGCAGAAGATCAACAGCGCTGCGTAGGCACCTGGGTTGGCGCCGTCCTCAGCTTTTCTGAGACATGACAGCGCAAGCGAAATGGCAAGCGTGAGGAGCAACAGCGCGTCGAACGGCCACGAGTACGAATCGCTTGCAAACGCGCCGCCGAACGTCGTGAGTGCCTGACCGCGCAGCGGCCACAACGCGACGAATGCAGCGATCGACCCTGCGATGCCGATGCCGTAGAGCAGCTGACGCGGAGCGCTGCGACTGAGAAGGTCCACGAGCAGCACGACGAGACCCGTCGCGACGAGCACAACGGCGGGTGCGACGACATTCCAATCGATCGCGGCTGTCTGGATCACGCGTGCGGCCTCTGTCCGTGCAGTGCAACAGCGCGCGAATGGATCGCGCCGGCGACCGAGGCGCCGCTCGGCAAGAGAACGCCCGGCCAGATGCCGAGCAGGAATATACCGGCGACGAGCGGCGCCAATATCCAGATCTCCCGCGCTCGGAGGTCGCCGTACGTGCGCCCACCGGGGACGCTGTCCGGCCCGTGCATCACACCCTGGAACAACTTCAATGCGTACGCGCTCGCGACGACGATCGCGATGAGCGATATGGCCGTATAGATGGGCTGTGTCTGCCATGCGCCGATCAAGATGAGGAACTCGCCTGCGAAGCCGGAGAGGCCGGGAAGTCCGAGCAGGGCCATCGCGACGACGAGCATGAGCGCTTGCAGCCGCGGCGCGTGCGCTGCAAGTCCGCCAAAGGCCCCGATCTCTCGTGAGCCGGTTCGCTCTTCCACGAAGCCGAGCAGCAGAAAGAGCGCAGCCGAGATCAATCCGTGGCTCACGATCATGACGACGCTGCCGGGGACGCTCGTCAGATCGAAGGCGAACAATGCGAGCACGACGAGCCCCAGATGCGAAAGCGATGAGAATGCCACGAGCGTCTTCATGTCGCGCTGACCGAGCGCCGCGAAGGCGCCGTAGACGATACTCGCGACAGCGAGCACCAACAGGACCGGCGCCCACGTCCGCGCGGCGTCCGGAAACATCGGCAGCGCGAAGACAAGGAATCCGAACAGACCAGCTTTGCTCTGCACGCCCGAAACCATCGCGACGAGCGGCGGCGGCGAATTCGTATACGTCGGCGGCATCCAGGAGTGGAATGGGAACGAGGGCGTTTTGATGAGGAACGCCAGAGCGAACGCCGCGAACAGCCAATTCTCGAGCGAACCGAACGAATACGTCTGGCCGAGCACTTCAAACGTGCCGGTGTGCAGCACGACGCCGACGACGCCGAGCAGCAGTATCAAGCCGCCCGCGCCGTTGTAGAGCAAGTAGCTCCACGCCGCCGAACGCGCTTCCGCTGAGCCCGAGTAGCCGACGAGCAAGAGGAAGACGGGGATCAGCATGAGATCCCAATAGACGTAGAAGAGCAGTAGATCGGCGGCCGTGAACAAGCCGAGCAACGTCGTCTCGAACAGGAGCAGCAGCGCGAGGAAGCCGCGCAGCTTGCCGGCGTCGGCGTACGAGAACGCACCCCATGTGGCCGCGACGGAGACGAGCGTCGTGAGCAAGACGAAATAGACGCTCAGGCCGCCGATATGGACGTGGTATGCTGCAGTCCACGTGCCCGAGATCCAAGGAACCCACTGATCGAAGTCATTACCGAATCCGTTGGCGACAAAACTGAGACTCAACGCGAACGTGGCCAAAGCGCCGGTGAGCGCCACGCCTTTCAACGCGCCGTGCGCATAGCGCGGAATGCAGAAAAGCGCTAAGGCCGCGATCGCCGGCAAAAAGACGACGAGATCGATCATCATCGCGGCACCACGCCTTGCGACGATGCGGCATATGCGGCGATCACGTACCACGCGAGCAGGAGAACGACGCCGACCGCGATCGTGAGACCGTAGCGGCGCAGCTGACCGGATTCCCAGGCGCGGGCGAAGCCGCCGAGAGCGGCAGCGGTGCCGCTCGCCGCAAGCGGAATCGCGCGGATGACGTAGCGTTCGAAGAAGCCGGCCGCCGCATCAGCGATGGCGTATGCGGGAACTTCGACCAGCCAGTGATAGACCGTATCGAGGTAGTAGGCGTTCATGACCAGCTCGCGCGGTCCGGCAAGGGCGCGAATGAGCGACTCGCGCAACTGCGGCCGCACTTGGTAGAGCGCGTACGCCGTCGCGATGCCGGCGACGACAAGCAAGAACGCGCCGCCCGCGACCGGCCAATCGATGGATGCGATTGTCTGTTCGTGCGGCGTGCCGACGAAGACTGCGCGCAGCATTGGTTGGAGCGGCCATGCAAGGAATCCGCCGACCGCCGCGAGGGCCGCGAGAAGAACGACGGGCACGTTCATCGATGCGACTGGGTGGTCGTGGGGCGTTCCCTCACCGCGATATCGGCCTGAGAAGAATGTGAGAAAGAGAAGCCGGAACATGTAGAACGCGGTGAGGAACGCGGCGACGATCAAGAACGCGCCGAGCACGGGATGGTGCAAAGCGATGGCCGCGTCTATGATCGCATCCTTGGAGAAAAAGCCGGATAACGGCGGAACGCCTGCGATGGCGGCGGTTCCGATGAGAAACGTCCAGAACGCGAGCGGCATCGCTCGCGCGAGGCCCCCCATCTTACGGATATCCTGTTCGCCGCCGAGATTGTGGATGACGATGCCCGCCGCCATGAAGAGCAGCGCTTTGAAAAATGCGTGGGTCAAGAAGTGGAATGCGCCGGCGGCATATGCGCCGGCTCCGACCGCGAACATCATGTAGCCGATCTGGCTCATGGTGGAGTACGCGAGCACGCGCTTGATATCGTACTGCACGCAGCCGATCGTGGCCGCGAAAAGCGCCGACGTGGCGCCGATGATCGCGACCCATTCGGCGGCGACCGGTGCGTTGTCGTAGATCGGGTAGCAGCGGGCGATCAAGTAGACGCCGGCCGTGACCATCGTGGCGGCGTGGATGAGCGCACTGACCGGTGTGGGTCCCTCCATGGCGTCGGGCAGCCACGTGTGCAAGGGCAGCTGCGCCGATTTTGCGACGGCCCCGAGGAGCAGCCAGAGGCCGATGGCGGTGAGCGCAGGCGCTCCGATGCTTGCGGCACGGGAGAAGACGTCGCCGTATGCCGCGCTGCCGAAATGCGCGTACATAAGGAAGATCGCGATCATGATGCCGACGTCGCCGATGACGTTCATGATCAGCGCCTTGCGCGCGGCGAGCACGGCGGACACTCGATCGTAGTAGAATCCGATGAGCAGGTAGGACGCGAGGCCCACGCCGCCCCATCCGACGAGCAGCCACAAGAAGTTATCCGCCATCACGAGCAGCAGCATCGTGAAGACGAAGAGATTCATGTAGGCGAAGAACGTGCGGTAGTTCCGGTCGCTCGCCATGTAGCCGACGGAATACAAGTGGATCAAGAAGCCGACGCCCGTGATGACGCGCATCCAGGTGATCGAGAGCGGGTCGATAAGCAGACCGAACGTTATCTTGAGCTGGGGTACGACGAACCACGTGCCGTAGGTCAGATCGTACGTGGTTCCCGTCCCCGCGTGCCACGGCCACGCAAGCACCAGGGTCAAGACCCATCCGAGCAGGAGCGACGTTACCGCAATGCCGGCGCAGACGGCGCGCGGCAGATACGGTCCGGCAAATGCGATAAGCGCCGCGCCGGCGAGCGGCAAGAAGAGAATGATAAGTGCGACGGCAGCCGTGTTGTCCATCAGCCGCTCATCACCGAGATGTCATCCACGTCCACGTCTTCGCGGTGACGGAAGACCATGACCACGATCGCAAGCGAGATGGCAGCCTCGGCCGCGGCCACCGTGATGACGATGAAGACGAAAACCTGCCCGGTCATGTCACCGAAATTGCGCGCGAACGCGGCGAATGCCAGATTGCCGGCGTTCCACATGAGCTCGATGGCCATGAGCATCGTGATGGGATTGCGGCGCACGAGAAAACCCACGAGGCCGATCACGAAGAGAACGGTCGCGAGGATGAGATAGTCGGCGAGCGGTACTTGCGGCATCGCTAGAATCTGATCTCCTTGCGGCCTGCCATGAGCACGACGCCGATGATCGAGACCAAAAGCACGAACGCGGTCGCTTCGAAAGCGAAGACGTGCGTGGTGAGCAGCGCCGTGCCGAACGCCGGCACCGTGCCGAGGTCCGGCGGCGGCGATGCAGCGCTCTGCGTCCACGCCGTGCGCACGCCAAATGCGATCAGGACCAGCGCCGCAACGCCTGCCGCGATGGCAGGCACCGTCTGATGCGCCAAACGGCCCTCGCCCGTTTCGATGGGCTGGTTGCCGACCGTCAACAACGCGATGACGAACAAGAAGAGCACCAAGATCGCGCCCGCGTAGATGATGATCTGCATCATCGCCAAGAACTCTGCCGAGAGCGTGAGGAACAGAACGGCCAGCGCCGCAAAATTCACGATCAGGCCCACCACTGAATGGACAGGCTGCCGGCTGCCGACCACCGCGATGCCCGTACCGACGAGCACGATCGCACAGACCCAGAAAAGCACGGCCATCAGATGACGCCCGGCTCCGTCTTCGCCGCGGATTCCGTATTGGCGAGGTGCTGCTTGAACGGGTCGGTCACGACGAGTCGATCTTTGCCGTAGACCAGACGCTCGCGCGTGTAGTCGGCGATATCGAAGCGCGGCGTCAGGACGATGGCGTCGGTCGGGCACGCCTCTTCGCACCAGCCGCAGAAGATGCAGCGCAGCATGTCGATCTCGTAGCGGTAGCCGTAGCGTTGCCCGGGAGATGTGGGTGCCGCAGGATCGTTCTCCGCGCCGATCACCGTGATCGCGTTCGCAGGGCACGCGACCGCGCAGAGCTCGCAGCCGATGCAGCGTTCGAGCCCGTCATCGTACTTGCGCAGTTCGTGCACGCCGCGGAAGCGCTCCGGATGCGGGTACGGAACGCGCGGGTAATCAATCGTCGATTTGCGCTTGAAGAGATATTTGAGCGTGACCATATGACCGGTCACGATCCCCCACGCCGCGCGTAGCACGTTCATGACTATGCCTTCACGAGAGCGACGACCGCAGCCGTCACGAGCAGATTGAGCACGGCGACCGGCAGCAAGACCTTCCAGCCGAACGCCATCAGGCGATCGTAGCGCAGGCGCGGCAACGTCGCACGCATCCAGATCAGGATGAACAAGAAGACCATGACTTTCAAGACGAACCAGACCACGGAGAGCAGCGGCGCTGCGGCGAGGAACGGACCGTCTCCGCCGCCCAGGAAGAGCAGCGTCGCGACGCACGAGACGGTGATCATGTTGATATACTCCGCCACGAAGAACGTGCCGAAGCGAAGGCTCGAATATTCGGTGTGGAAGCCGGCGACGAGCTCGGTCTCCGCCTCGGGCAGGTCAAAGGGCGCGCGGTTCGTCTCGGCCGTCGCCGTGATGAAGTAGATCAGAAAACCGACGAACTGCGGCAATATGTACCAGACGTGGTGCGCCGACTGCGCGGCGGTGATACCGCTCAGATTGGTCGTGCCGGCTAGCAGCAGTACGCCGATGATCGAGAGACCCATGGCGAGCTCGTACGAGATCATCTGCGCGGTGGAGCGGATGGCGCCGAGCAGCGGCCATTTCGATTGACTCGACCAGCCACCGAGCGCGATGCCGTAAACGCCGAGCGATCCCGCGGCAAGGATGTACAAGATGCCGACGTTGAGATTTGCGATCGCGACGGGGCTGCCGTCCGGAAACGTGCCGAACGGAATCGCGGCGTACGCGAGCACGGACGTGAGAACGGCGATCGCCGGCGCGAAGTGGTAGATGATCGGATCGGCGTCGCGCGGCGTGAGATCTTCCTTGAGCACGAGTTTCACCGCGTCGGCCGCCGGCTGCAGCAATCCCCACGGTCCGCACCAGATCGGTCCGAGACGAAGCTGGAACCAAGCCAAGATCTTCCGCTCGAAGAGCATGAGGTACGCGAACGACGTGATGACGATGAAGATCAAGATTCCGGACTTGATCGCGACGACGAGGATGAAGCGCAGCCACGGATCGGCGAGCAGATGATTCATCCTGCCGCCTCCGCCACGCCGGCGAGCACTTCGACATTCGCCCAGCCGGAACCAGAACCGTCGAGCAGCAGATTGTGCGGCGCCTCCGGCATGTCCGCGAGCACGAGGACGCACCCGTCGGGCACATGCTGCGCGACCCGTGCGAAGACTTCGATGCTGCCGCTTGGGCCGCTGAGTCTGACCCGCGCATTGTCCTCGATGGCCAGCAGCAGGGCATCGGCGGGACCGAATTCGGCGTACGGCGCGGGTCGCATGGGTTTTGTGCCGGGATCGTGCGCCGCTGCGCCGCCACCCGCGTACAGATGCGGCGTTGGAACGACGGTGAACGCGCCATCGGGGATCGGTGTCGCCGTCGCGTCCTGCGCGAGCTGCGCCGGACGTGCGAGCGGGGCACCGTCGCCCTTCGCGCGCGCGGCCGATTCCGCAGCAGCCAACTGGCCGTACAGCGTTTCCGGATTGTCGCTGATCGATCCGCGGCCAGTGGCCGCGGCCAGCGCGCCGATGATCTGCGCGTCGGTGCGGACTTCGAGCGGCGGCTCGACAGCCGCGGCAAACGCCTGGCGGCTCCCCTCGAGGTTCGTCGTGTGACCGCGCTTTTCTGCGAACGATGCAGAGGCGAAGACGATGTGCGCGTACGACCCGGTCTCGGTCATGACTTGATCCGCGACGGCGAGAAACGGGATGCGTTTGAGGGCGCGCCGGACGAGTGCGCCATCTGATACCGTCAGCGCCGGGTTTGCGCCCATCACGAAAAGCGCATCCAGGCGGCCGTCGGCGGCGGCGGCAAGCATCTCATTCGTCGTCATGCCGGCTTCGCCTGAAACCGGCGCATAGCCGGGGCCGAGGTTCGGCACGCAGCCGGCTGCTTCTGCGCCGCGCGCGTTCCCGGTCGCGCCCACCACGAGTATTCCCACCGATCGGCCGCCCAGCTGGAGCGTCTCCATCAGCCGCTCGAGCGCTTCGGCGCTTGCAACGTCTTCACCGGAGTGGATAGCGACGATCTTCTTCGCAGCCGAGAGCCTAGACGCAAGGGACCCGACATCGCCGTCGCGCGATTGATCCGCGCTGGTGCGGACGGCGTCGCTCACGTCGCTCAACAATTTTGGCAGAGCATGGGCTTGAGATCTGATGTGGCTCGCCTCGATGGTGAACGCCGGCCGATACGGACCTATGTACGTCAACGTTGCGCGGCCGCGCGCCACCGCGCGGCGGATCCGTAAGTCGAGGATCGGCGCTTGTTCCTGAGTGATCGCGCCGAAGACAAGGATGTGCGATGCGTCGTCGAGGTCGGTGAGGTGCGCGCCGAAGCGCGACGGCGACGCAAAGGCCTGCGCGTGCGTGCGATAGTCGATATTGTTGGTGCCGAGAACTTCGCGCGCAAAGCGCTGCAGCGCAAAGGCCTCTTCGTCTGAGAGTCGGCCGCCGCCGATCACACCGACGCGGCCGCGCGCGGCGGCCTCGGCGAGTTTCGCGCCGGCGAGAGCAGCCGCTTCGACGAACGGCACGTCGACGCGTCCGCCGTCGCGCTTGACCGATGGCGTGCGCAGACGCTCGGGCGCGTAGAGATAGTTGAACGTGTAGCGGCCCCGGTCGCAGATCCAGCCGTCATCCACGTCCGGGTTCTCGCGTGTGAACGTGCGCATGATGCGGCCGAACCGCGTGTCGATGCGATAGTTGCAGCCGACCGAGCATTGCGTGCAAACGCCATCGGTATGGTTGAGATCCCACGGCCGCGAGCGGAAGCGATACGCCTTGCTCGTGAGAGCGCCCACCGGACAGATCTCGGTCGTATTGCCGGAGAAATAGGAAGCGTACGCGCCGCCGTTGCGCGTGGAGATGAGGCTCTTGAAGCCGCGCTCCTCGACGATCAATGTGCGTTCTTGCGCGATCTCGTCGTCGAACCTCGTGCAGCGGCGGCAGAGGATGCAGCGCTCTTCGTCGAGCACGATCGTCGGGCCAAGATCCACGAGTTTCGGCTTGTGCAGTTTCGGCTCGGTGAGGCGGCTCTCGCCTGGACCATACGACATCGTGAAGTCTTGCAGTTCGCACTCGCCGCCCTTGTCGCACACGGGGCAGTCCAGCGGATGATTGAGTAACAAGAACTCGAGAACGCCGCGCCGCGCTTCGGCCACTTTTGCCGACGTCGTGTGCACGACCATGCCGTCCGCGACGCGAGTCGCGCAGGCGATCTGCAGTTTCGGCATCTTCTCGATCTCGACGAGACAGATGCGGCACAATCCCGCCGGCTCGAGTTTGGGATGGTAGCAGTAGACGGGGATCTGCGTGCCGAGATGCTTCGCGGCTTCCACCACCAGCGTGCCTTCCGGCACGGCGAACGTGTTGCCGTCGATCGTCACCGAGACGTCGCGCACTTGTTTCTCTTGGCTCACGCGGCGCTCTCCGAACGCGCGCGAAGCGGACACCCGGCGAGCCGCACGTGATCGTGGAATTCGTCGGGAAAGCGCGCGTACACAGAAGACAGAAACGGCATGATCGAATCGCCGAGGACGCACAGGTTCGTGCCGGTTATCGTGCGGTTGATGGTGGAGAGGATCTTCAGATCGGATTCGGATCCTTCACCGGCCTCGAGCCGAGCCACCATGCGATGGACCCATTGACCGCCTTCGCGGCACGGCGTGCACTGGCCGCACGATTCGGTCTCGAAGAATCTGTTGATGGTGAGCGCGCAGCGGACCATGCATGCCGTGTCGTCCATCACGGTCACCGCGCCCGATCCGAGCATCGTCTTCTTCGCGGCAAGCGAATCGAAGTCGCACGGCACGTCAAGATCTTCTTCGAAGATCGCCGCCGATGAACCGCCGCCGGGCTGGATCGCTTTCACGCGGCGGCCGGGCCGCAGTCCGCCGGCGAGATCCATGACCAGTTCGCGCATCGGGATCCCGAGCGGAACCTCGTAGTTCCCTGGGCGCATGACGTGGCCGCTCACCGAGATGACCTTCGGGCCGGGTGATTTTTCAGCGCCGATACCGGCGAACCACTTCGCGCCGCGCTCGATGATGTGCGGCACGTACATGAGCGTTTCGACGTTGTTGACGACGGTCGGCATGCCATAGAGGCCGGCGTTTGCAGGGAACGGCGGTTTCAGCCGCGGCTCGCCGCGCTTACCTTCGAGCGAATTGAGCTGCGCCGTCTCTTCTCCGCAGATGTAGGCGCCGGCACCGCGATGCGGCACGATGTCAACGGAGAAGCCGCTGCCCATGATGTCGTTGCCGACAAGCCCCGCGTCGTATGCCTGCGCGAGTGCCTTACGGAAAACGCGGTAGCCTGTCAGAAACTCGCCGCGTATATAGATGAAGACTTGTTTCGCATTTACGGCGTACGCCGAGATCACAAGGCCTTCGATGAGATTGAAAGGGGAGTTCTCAAGCAGCATCCGGTCTTTGAACGTCCCGGCCTCGGCCTCGTCGCTGTTGCAGACGAGATATCGCGGACGGCCGTCCTTTGGAAGGAAGCTCCACTTCTTGCCTGTGGGAAAACCCGCGCCGCCGCGGCCGCGCAAATTCGACGCCATCACTTCGGCGATGACGCCGTCCGGCGTCATCTCTCGCAACGCCTTCGTGAGCGCGGCGAAGCCGCCGGCCGAACGGTAGACGGCGAGATCGGTGAGGTCGAGCGTGCCGAACCCCTTGGTCAGCACGGGTTCAATCGGCATCGCTCACTCCGCCGGCAAGGCCGCGCCTGAGCTCTCTCGCCGCCACGTCTCGAGCAGCGAATCGAATTTCTCAGGCGTCACGTTGTAGACGAACTCGAGATTGTGCTGCAGCACCGGAGCCCTGTCGCATGCCGCGAGGCATTCGACTTCTTCGTAGGTGATCGCGCCGTCGGCGGTGGTCTCGAGGTTCTCGACGCCGAGGCGGGAGCGGATGTGCTCGCGCAGTTCGTCCGCGCCTCCGAGCATGCACCCAAGCGTCCTGCAGACTTGGATCACATGCCTTCCGACGGGGTGGCGGAAGAGCAGCGAGTAAAACGACGCGGTGGATTCCACCTCGGCGGGCGTGATGCCGACGAGCTCTGCGGCGTCGGCGATCGCCTGATCGGTGACGTAGCCGTCTTCGGCCTGACAATGCTGCAGAAAAGGAACCAGCGCCGAGCGCGCTTGCGGGTACCGCGCCACGAGTTCCGCGCCGCGCTGCGCGCGCTCGGGCGTCATCGGTCCACCTCGCCGAAAACCGGATCCAAACTGCCGATGATCGCGACGAGATCGGCGATGAGGTTACCGGGCGCGAGCGCACCGAGCGCCTGCAGGTTATAGAACGACGGCGGCCGCCATCGCACGCGCCACGGCTTGTTGCCGCCCGCGCTCACCACGTACATGCCGAGTTCGCCGCGCGGCGACTCCACCGTCTGATAGATGCGTCCCTCGGGGACGTTGAAACCAGAGGACACGAGCTTGAAGTGGTGGATCAGCGCTTCCATCGAA
>DATGJI010000021.1 GCA_035295225.1 Candidatus Eremiobacteraceae bacterium
CCGACGCGATCGACATCGGCGTCGCCCGCGGCGACATCGCCTTCGAAGACGTCCGCTTCGCGTACATCCCCGACCGCTGGGCTTTGGACGGCGTGTCGTTCCATGCGCGGCCGGGAGAGCTGGTCGCGTTCGTCGGCCCGAGCGGCGCGGGCAAGACGACGATCATGCAATTGTTGCCGCGTTTTTACGATCCGCAAGGTGGTCGCGTGCTGCTCGACGGCTACGACGTGCGCGATTTGCGGCTCGATTCGCTGCGCCGCAACATCGGCATCGTCACTCAGGAGACGTACCTATTCCACGCGAGCATCGCCGAGAATCTACGCTACGGGAATCCCGATGCGACCGATGACGAGCTGGTCGCCGCCTGCAAGGCCGCGAACATTTATGAATTGGTCGCAAGCCTGCCGGACGGTTTGCAGACGATCGTCGGCGAGCGCGGCCACAAGCTGTCCGGCGGCGAGCGCCAGCGCATCGCAATAGCGCGCGTGCTGCTGAAGGATCCACGCGTCTTGATCCTCGACGAGGCGACGAGTTCGCTCGACTCGACGTCCGAACGCCTCATCAAAGAAGCGCTCGTACCCCTGATGCGCGGCCGTACCAATCTGGTGGTGGCTCACCGCCTGTCGACGGTGTTGCGCGCTGACGTCATCAACGTGGTCGACGGGGGACGAATCGTCGAAGCAGGGACGCACGCCGAACTAATAGAGCGCGGCGGATTGTACGCCGCGCTCTACAGCGCTCAGTTCTTCGTCACCGAGGAAACCGTCGAACAGCCGGTTCCCCTCTAGAGCTCACTCGCCGGTGTCCGCCGACCCCCCATCGGCAGGCTTCTCATCGCGGCGCTTACGCTCGTTGTCCGCTTCTTGTTTGCGTTCCGGGCCGGTGTCGTCGTGGACGTCGGTGGGCATGTCTTCATATTCGGGAAACTCGTGTGGTTTGGGTGGCACGTCGGTCGGGCTTAAGCCCGGCTCTCGTCGCACATCCTTCATCTACGTCACTCCCTGCTTTCTGGATTCCCGATGCGCTCCGCATTGAGCGCGCTCGGCGCGTTTGCTTCCAGGTGTCCGGGGGCGCCGCCGCAGGCTTCGTGCCCGCAGTCGCAGCGTCCGCGACGGTTGACGTGCTCCCGGCAGAGATCGCAGCAGAACGGATCCGGCGATGTGTCCGAGATCGTGCAACCGCACGATGGATGCCCGCAAGCTTTGGGGTTCTCCATGACGCTCGTACCCTCCGCAGTGAAAAGTGTAACGGCCGGTTTTTACACCGGCCGCCATGTCTCCGTGTCCAGCGTGTGGCCTGCGTCCAGCAGCAGGTAGCCGATCTTGAGCAGCGCGCGAGCGACCCGCTTGCGCGCGCCGACCCGGCTGCGCCGGACCTTGCGAGCGCGAGCCACCAGCCGCGCGTGCGCGGCTTCCTGCAACAGTTCGCCGCGGCGCTGGATCGCGTCTTCGTGCAACGACCAACGTTGCATTGGTTTCACCTCGCTTTCTCATTCAGATGACAAGAGCCGGCAAACGAAAACCCCCGCCTTGCGCGGGGGTTCTTGCTATCGTCGGAACCTGTGGGGCGGTGTTCGTTATCCGCCGTCCTCGGTTTCGCATAGCAAGTCCCCACACGCCGCCACGACACCATTCATTGCGATGGTGCGCAGCAGTGCCGAATTGCGCGGCGACGTGAGTTGGATCAATGCGGTCTCCTCGTCAAACTGGAGCGCTCATCTTAACACGCGCGTGCAGCCGGTGTCAAATCCGTCGACATCAGCATTGGCATTTCGGGTACGCTCCTAAGAGGCGGGGTGCTCGTGGTACCGAACAGCGGGCCATGCCTGAATACGAACCGCCTTCAACCCAAGAAACCATCGCGCTGCTAGCGCTGGCCCGCAAGTCGCAGGCGCGCATCGTCACCAAGCGCGGCGACATCATTTTCCAGTTCTATCCCGACGACGCGCCCAATACGGTCACCGCGTTCATCAAACTCGCGCGCAGCGGATTCTATGATGGGCTGACCTTTCATCGGGTGGAACCGGGCTTCGTCATCCAAGGCGGTTGCCCGTACGGCACCGGAACGGGCGGCCCCGGCTATCAGCTCAAAGCCGAGTTCAACGAGCGACCACACGACGCCGGTGCGGTGGCCATGGCGCGCGCTCAATCGCCCGATTCGGCCGGCTCGCAGTTCTACGTCTGCTTGGAAGATGCACATTTTCTCGATCACAAGTACACCGTCTTCGGCCACGTCACCCAAGGCCTGGATGTGAGCCGTCAGATCCGCGTCGGCGATACGATGGAACGCATAGTCATCGAACCGACAAACGGCACAGAGTCCCGCAGGGCTTGACCGCATCGCGCAAAAGGCCAGCGTAGTTTCGCTTCATTAGAAGACAGCGAGAGACGGTGAAGAGCGGCGAAGCATGATTGCTGATCATGACGTGGTGGTGCTCGGTGCCGGCTTAGCGGGCATGCGCGCGGCGCTCGAGGCGGCGCGCGCGGGCGCGAACGTCGGCATCGTTTCCAAAGTGCATCCGGTGCGCAGCCATTCCGGCGCGGCTCAGGGCGGCATCAACGCGGCCATCGGCGAGGGCGACAGCTGGGAGATCCACGCCTTCGACACGATCAAAGGAAGCGATTACCTCGCCGATCAGGATGCGGTCGAAGTGATGTGCAGCGAAGCGCCGCAGGACATCATCGAGCTCGAGCACATGGGCGTCATTTTCTATCGCGACGACAGCGGCAAGCTGGGTACGCGCGCATTCGGTGGCGCTTCCAAGGCGCGGACGTATTTCGTCGGCGACATCACCGGCCAAGCGCTGCTGTACACGCTGTACGACCAGATCCTCAAAGCGGGCGTCAAGGTCTACGAAGAGTGCTTCGCGACCGACCTCTACATGGTCGACGGAGCGTGCCGCGGCGTCGTCGTCTACGACATGCTGAGCGGCGAGCTGCACCTGTTGCGCGGTCCGGCGCTCGTCATGGGCAGCGGCGGCATGGGCCGCGTGTACGAACCCAGCACCAACGCTTTGATCTGCACCGGTGACGGCATCTCACTGGCCTATCGCGTGGGCGCCCCGCTCATGGACATGGAGATGGTGCAATACCATCCCACCACGCTCAAGGGCTCGGGATTTTTGATGACGGAGGCCGCCCGCGGCGAAGGCGCTTATCTCTTGAACGCCGCCGGCGAGCGCTTCATGAAGCGCTACGCGCCCAACATGATGGAACTCGCCTCGCGCGACGTCGTCTCGCGCGCCGAAACCATCGAGATCGCAGAAGGACGCGGCATAGACGGCTGCGTGCTGCTCGACCTGCGTCACTTGGGTCGCGACGTGATCATGCACAAGCTGCCGCAGATCCACGAAATCGCGCTCGACTTCTTGGGCATCGACATGGTGAAGGATCCCGTGCCGGTGCGTCCGGGCATGCACTACATCATGGGCGGCGTCAAGACCGACGTCAATGGCGCTACCGCCGTGCCCGGACTCTACGCCGCCGGCGAGTGCGCCTGCGTGAGCGTGCACGGCGGCAACCGTCTGGGCGCCAATTCGCTGCTCGACACCTTGGTGTTCGGGCGCCGGTCGGGTCGTGCCGCGGCGGCGTTCGCCGCCAAGGCAAAGCCCCTGGCAAGCGGTGAGGACTTCCTGGCGAGCGAGGTGGAACGGATCAAGGCTCTGCTCGCACGCCCGTACAGCGGCGAGACCCACGCGCGTATCCGGCTGGAGCTTGGGACGATGATGGACAAATACGTCGGCGTGTATCGCGACGAGGCCGGCTTGAACGAAGCCTTGAGACAGCTCGGCGATCTGCGCACTCGCTACGAACGGGTGGCCGTCGGCGACAAAAGCCGGGTGTTCAATCAGGCGCTGACGTTCGTCATCGAGCTCGGGTATATGCTGGACTGCGCCGATGCGACCATCCGCAGCGCCATCGTGCGCACTGAGAGCCGCGGCGCGCAGTCGCGCACGGACTACCCGCAGCGCAACGATGCCGAATGGCTCAAACACGTCGTCATCCGGCAGCGCGCCGGGACCGAGCCCGCGATCGATTTCTCGCCCGTCACCATAACGAAGTGGCCACCGAAA
>DATGJI010000022.1 GCA_035295225.1 Candidatus Eremiobacteraceae bacterium
TGCCGGGCGACAACGTGCGCATGACGGTGGAGCTGATCACGCCGATCGCGTGCGAAGAGGGTCTTCGCTTTGCGATCCGCGAGGGCGGCCGCACGGTGGGCGCCGGCGTCGTCACTAAGGTGATCGAGTAAGATGGCGAAACAGAAGATCCGCATCCGGCTGCGCGCCTACGACCACAAGATACTCGACCAGTCGGCCGAGCGCATCGTGGACACGGTGAAGCGGACGGGCGCGTTCGTCAGCGGACCCGTGCCGCTGCCGACCGAGATCCACCGCGCGTGCGTCAACCGTTCGCCGCACGTCGACAAGAAGAGCCGCGAGCACTTCGAGATCCGGACGCACAAGCGCCTGATCGACATACTGCAGGCCACCGCGAAGACGATGGACGCGCTGATGCACCTCGATCTTCCGGCCGGCGTCGACATCGAGCTGAAAGCCTGACCGCATCATGAAGAACATCATAGGTCGCAAAGTAGGAATGACCAACGTCTTCGCACCGGACGGCACGTACGTGCCGGTCACCGTGATCTCCGCGACCGCGAACACGGTGGTGGAGCGCAAGACCGCGGACAAGCACGGTTACGATGCCGTGGTCCTGGGTTTCGAAGACGCCAAGGTCAAGCAGCTCACCAAACCGATGCGCGGGCGTTTCGAGACGCTGAAGCTCGCACCGAAAACCGTGCTCCGCGAATTTCGCACCGGCTTCGGCGAAGCCGCGGCCGGCGATGCCGTGACCGTCGCGGGTTTTGCGCCCGGCGATCGCGTGGACGTCATCGGCACGAGCAAAGGCAAAGGCTTCACCGGCATCATCAAACGCTGGAACGGCAGCGGCGGCGGCGCGAGCCACGGCTCGATGATCCATCGTCAGCCCGGGTCGGCAGGCGATACGAACGCCGCGAAGACCGTGAAGGGCGCGCATAGACCGGGGCAGTTCGGCAACGACCGCGTCACCGCGCTCAACGTCGAAGTGGTGCAGGCCGATGAAGCGCACAACTTGCTGCTCGTCAAAGGCTCCGTGCCGGGCGGCCGCAATGGCGTCGTCATCGTGCGCGCGTCGGTGAAGGATCGCAGCCATGGCAGATGAGGTGAATATCGATCTCTTAGACGCGACCGGGAAGAAGGTCGGCACGGTAGCGCCCGCGCCGGCGTTCTCGGTCGCGCCGAACACCGCATTGCTGCATCAATCCGTGCTGCGGCACCTGAGCAACCGACGCGCCGGCACCGCCGACACGAAGACGCGCGACGACGTCCGCGGCGGCGGCCGCAAACCGTGGCGCCAGAAGGGCACCGGCCGCGCTCGTCAGGGCAGCATCCGGTCACCGCAATGGCGCAAAGGCGGCGTCGTGTTCGGCCCGCATCCGCGCTCGTATGTCATCGACATGAACAAGAGACAACGTCGCATCGCCCTCGCGCAAGGCATCGCGCAGCGCTGCACGGAGCACGGCCTTTCGATCATCGATGTGACCGGGTTCGCGCCGGTCAAGACCAAGGAGATGCTCGCCGTGCTGTTCGCGGCGGGCGAGCACAAGTGCACGCTCTTCGTGCTGCACAAAGGCGCGGACGCGGGCGCCGGCGCGATCGCGCTCGCGGCGCGCAACATCCCGCACGTGAAAGTCATCGCGCACGACGAGCTGTCGGTGCATGCTTTGTTCGGCCACGAACGGATCATCATGACACAGGCCGCCTACGACGGCCTCGCGGAGGTGTGCGGTGGCTGATCCACGGCATGTTATCGTCCGGCCGCTCGTCACCGAGAAGTCGGTCGTGCAGACGGCGACATCGCAGTATTCGTTCCGCGTCCGCACGGACGCGAGCAAACATCATGTCAAAGCCGCCGTTGAAGGTCTGTTCAAGGTCAAAGTCCTGCGGGTCAACACGGTGACCGTCCATGGCAAGCGCAAGCGCGACATGCGCAAGCGCAGCCAGCGGCCCACGGTGCAGCGGCCGGATTGGAAAAAGGCCGTCGTCACGCTGCGCGAGGGAGATAAGATCGAACTCGGCGGCGTCAACTACTTCGAGTCATAGGTGAGACGGATCGAACGCAGATGGCAGTAAAGAAATTCAAACCCACATCGCCCGGGCGGCGCTTCATGGCGATCTCTTCGTTTGAGGAGATCACGAAGAAGAGTCCGGAAGAATCGCTGCTGGAACCGCGCAAGAAGAACGCCGGCAGAAACTTCGTCGGTCACATCACCGTGCGCCATCGCGGCGGCGGGCATAAGGTCATGTATCGCCGCATCGATTTCAAGCGTTCGAAGGACGGCGTGCCGGCCAAGGTCGCTTCCATAGAGTACGATCCTAACCGCTCGGCGCGCATCGCGCTGCTGCACTATCGCGACGGCGAAAAGCGCTACATCGTCGCGCCGCTCGGCGTGAAAGTCGGCGACGTGCTTGAATCGGGTCCGAACGCCGACATCAAGACCGGCAACGCGCTGCCGCTTTCGAGCATCCCGGTCGGCACCGTGATCCACAATCTCGAACTTTCGCCAGGCCAGGGCGCTAAGCTCGTGCGCACGGCAGGCGGCTCGGCACAGCTCATGGCAAAGGAAGGCGAGTACGCGCAGGTGCGCATGCCGTCAGGCGAAGTGCGGCGCATCGCCGTGGTCTGCCGCGCCACGATCGGGCAGATCGGCAACATCGAGCACGAGAATCAAGTGGTGGGCAAAGCGGGCCGCACGCGCTGGCTCGGACGGCGGCCGCACGTGCGCGGCATCGCGATGAATCCGGTGGATCACCCGCACGGCGGCGGCGAGGCCCGGTCCACGGCCGGCAGGCCGCCCACAACGCCTTGGGGCGAGATGACCATGGGCAAGAAGACGCGTCGCAACAAGCGCACCGACAAATTCATCGTCAAGCGGCGGAGCAAATAGCACATGACACGATCTGCCAAAAAGGGCGCATTCATCGCGGAGCATCTGTTGGAAAAAGTGGAGCGCATGAATTCGACGCGCGAGAAGCGAGTGATCAAGACGTGGTCGCGAGCCTCCACGGTCGTGCCGGCCATGGTCGGGCACACGATCGCGGTCTATGACGGTCGCAAGCACATCCCGGTCTACGTTCAGGAGAACATGGTGGGGCACAAACTCGGCGAGTTCGCACCGACGCGTATCTTCCGCGGCCACGGCAGCGGCGGCGACAAGGCGGTTGTGAAATAACATGCAGGCGAAAGCTATCGCGCGCTTTCTGCGCGTACCGCCCCGCAAAGCGCGCCGCGTCGTGGACGTGATCCGCGGCCAGCGCGTCGATCGGGCGTTGACCATGCTCGCGTTCACGCCGCTTGCCGCGGCCAAAGCGATCGAGAAGATCGTGCGCGCGGCAGCGGCAAACGCGGAGAACAATTTTTCGATGCGGCCGGAAGGCCTCGTCATCGCTAAGGCCACCGTTGACGGCGGCCCGTCGTTCAAGCGCGTCGAGGCGCGCGCGCGCGGGCAGGCCGGAATAAAGAAGAAACGCATGTCGCACGTGACCATCATCGTCTCCGACGGAGAGGCCGAATAGCATGGGGCAGAAGATCCATCCGGTCGGTTTCCGGCTCGGCATCACGCGCACGTGGGACTCGCGCTGGTACGAGAACAAGCAGTACGCGAAGTGGGTGCACGAGGATCGCGCGATGCGCGGTCTCGTGGAGGGCATGTCGCGTTCGGCGGCGGTGGCAAAAGTCGAGATCGAACGGCGAGCCAACACCGTGCGCGTCATCGTGCACACGGGCAAACCGGGCATCATCATCGGCAAGCGCGGCGCCGGCATCGACGAATTGAAGAAGCGGCTGGAAAAGCTTGCCTCCGGCAAGCAAGTCCAAGTCAACGTCGTCGAGATAAAGCATCCGGAGCTCGACGCGAAACTCGTCGCCAACAACATCGTGGACCAGCTGGAGAAGCGGATCGCGTTCCGCCGCGCCATGCGGCAAGCGCTGCAGCGCACCACGAAAGCCGGCGCGCGCGGCATCAAAGTCCAATGCGGCGGCCGCTTGGGGGGCGCGGAGATCGCGCGCGTTGAGCGGACGTTCGAAGGCAAGGTTCCGCTGCATACGTTGCGCGCGAACATCGACTACGCGACGTCGGAAGCGTACACGACATTTGGCCGCATCGGTGTGAAGGTCTGGATCTATCTCGGCGAAGTGCTCCCGGACGGCAAGCCGAAGCCCGACGCCCGCGACATCAGACCCGTACGCCGGCCGCGGCCGGCTCGCCCGATGAGACCTGCGGTTGCAGGCGCAGTGCCGACGGCAGCGCCCGCTGCGGTTCCAGCGGGAGCGGCAACGCCGGCGGCAACGCCGGTCGAAGCGGCTCCCGCGACGGTTCCGGTCGAGACAGCGGCGACAACCACGGCGACGGCACCTACAGCGGCAGCAGCCCCGCCGACCGCGCCTACGGCGACAACAACGCCGGCGACGGAGCCAGTAGCGGCGACGGCGGAAGCCGCGCCGGAAACGCCCGACACCGGCACACCGGAGGGCGCATAACACATGTTGATGCCGAAAAGGGTCAAACACCGCAAAGTCCAGCGCGGGCGCATGAAGGGCCGGGCGCAGAGCGGCAATTCGCTGCATTTCGGTGAGTACGGATTGCAGTCGCTCGAGCCGTGCTGGATCACGAACAGACAGATAGAAGCGGCACGTATCGCGATGACGCGCCACATCAAGCGCGGCGGCAAAGTCTGGATCACGATCTTTCCGGACAAGTCGTTCACGAAGAAACCCGCCGAGACTCGTCAGGGCTCGGGTAAGGGCGCGCCTGAGGGTTGGGTCGCTGTGGTGCGGCCGGGCCGCGTGATGTTCGAATTGTCCGGCGTGGATTCGCTGGTCGCGCGCCAGGCGCTGCGGCTTGCGGCTTTCAAACTGCCGATCCGAACGAAGATCGTGACGCGCGAAGGGGCGGGTGACGCAAGTGAAGTCTAGCGCATTGCGGAGTCTGCGAGAACTGACCGATGGCGAGCTCGCCGAGAAACTCGCGGCGACGAAGGAAGAACTTTTCAACCTTCGCTTCCAGCTTGTGACCGGTCACCTCGAAAATCACACGATGGTGGAGAAGCTGCGCCGTGACATCGCGCGCGTGCACACCATCCTTGCCGAACGGCGACTGGCGGGATAGGCGATGAACGAGACAAAGACGGACGAGCGCGCTCGGCGGCGCACGAAGGTGGGCCGAGTGGCGTCCAATTCGATGAAGAAGACGATCGTCGTGGTGTCGGGGACGCGCACGCCTCATCCGGCGTACGGCAAGATCCAGCATCGTTCGACGCGCTTTCTCGCGCATGACGAGAACGGCGAGGCGGCGGTCGGCGACACGGTGCGCATCATGGAAACTCGCCCGATGAGCGCGCGCAAGCGTTGGCGTCTTGTCGAAGTCGTGGAGAAGGCCAAGTGATCCAAGCGCAGACACGCCTCAAGGTAGCCGATAATTCAGGCGCGCGCGAACTGATGGTCTTCCACGTGTCCGGCGGCTCGCGCCATCCGTACGCGTACGTCGGCGATATCGTCGTCGCGTCGGTGAAGAGCGCAATTCCAGGCGCCGCGGTGAAGAAGGGCAACGTCGTCAAAGCCGTGATCGTCCGCCAGACGAAAAAACTGCGACGTCCGGACGGTTCGTTCATCCGCTTCGACGAGAACGCCGCTGTGCTCATCAACGATCAGAAGAATCCGCGCGGCACGCGGATCTTCGGACCGGTCGCGCGCGAGCTGCGCGATCGCGACTTCATGAAGATCGTCTCGCTTGCGCCGGAGGTCCTGTAATGGCGAAGATGAGATTGGCCGCCGGCGACACAGTCGTCGTGCTCACCGGCAAAGACAAAGGCAAACGCGGCAAGATCAAGCTCGTGCAGCGCAGTCTTGGCAAGATCGAAGTCGAAGGCGTCAACGTCGTGAAGCGGCATTCGAAGCCGACCGCCAAGAACTCGAAGGGCGGCATACTCGAGAAAGAACTGCCGATGCCGGTCAGCAAAGTCATGTACGTCTGCCCGAAATGCAACAAGCCGTCCAAGGTGGCGTTCGCGGTGAAGGGCCAGTCGCGCGAGCGGCTGTGCCGCCGCTGCGGCGAGCCCGCCGACCGACCAGTGAAGGCGTAGGTCACGCACGATGAACCGATTGAGAGAACGATACGTGAAAGCCGTCGTGCCGGCGCTGCGCAAGCGGCTCGGCATCACGAATCCCATGCGCCTGCCGAGATTGCGGAAGATCGTCGTGAACATGGGCGTCGGGGAAGCGGTGGCAAATCCGAAGGCGATCGACGGGGCGGTGTCCGACTTGACCGCGATCACCGGCCAGAAGCCGCTCGTCACGCGCGCCACGAAATCGATCGCCGTCTACAAGCTGCGCGAAGGCATGCAGATCGGCGCGAAGGTCACGCTCCGCGGCGAGCGCATGTACGCGTTCTTCGACAAGCTCGTCAACATCGTGCTGCCGCGCATCCGCGATTTTCGCGGCATGTCGCGCTCGTCGCTCGACGGCCGCGGCAATTACGCGCTCGGACTGAAAGAGCAGCTCGTGTTCCCGGAGATCAACTACGATAAGGTGGACGCGGTGCGCGGCATGGACATCGTGATCGTCACGTCGGCGCACACCGACGAAGAAGCGTTGGCATTCCTGGAAGAGATGGGCATGCCGCTTCGCAAGGAAGGGAGCGCGGCCTGATGGCTAAGACCAGCCTGATCGAGAAGAGCAAGCGCAAGCCGAAGTTCAAAGTGCGGCAGCATAACCGTTGCCTCAAGTGCGGCCGGTCGCGCGGCTATCTGCGCAAATTCGCGATGTGCCGCATCTGCTTCAGAGAACAAGCGCACAAAGGCAACCTGCCCGGCGTCACCAAGGCGTCGTGGTGAAGAGCGGAGACAGACGGTAACTATGGCAATGGTAACGGATCCCGTCGCGGACATGCTCGCGCGGATCAAAAACGCGAACACGGCGTTTCACGAGCGCGTGGATGTGCCCGCGTCGCGCTTGAAGACCGAGATTGCTAAACTTCTCAAAACCGAGGGGTTTATCAAGAGCTACGAGCTCGTCGCAGGCGTGCCGCGCGACGTCATCCGCATCACGCTCAAATACGGGCAGAACCGCGAGCGCGTGATCAACGGATTGCAGCGCATCAGCAAGCCCGGCCTGCGGATCTATTCGCCGAAGGGCGAGATACCGAAGTGCATGGGCGGGCTCGGCCTCGTCATCCTCTCCACGTCGAAAGGCGTCATGAGCGGCAGACAGGCCAAGCGCAGCGGTTGCGGCGGCGAAGTCATGGCATTCGTGTGGTAGGAAAGAGACGATGAGCAGAATCGGGCGATCGCCCATCAACGTTCCCGCCGGCGTAACGGTCGGTCTGGCCGAACGCGTCGTGACGGTGAAAGGCCCCAAGGGCGAGCTCACGCTGCGCTTGGCGGAACCGATCGAAGTCCGGATCGATGGTTCGGTCGTGACGGTCATGCGTCCCGACGACTTGCAGCGCAATCGTCAGCTGCACGGCCTCACGCGCACGCTGATCGCCAACAATGTGGTCGGCGTGACGAAAGGTTATGCGAAGACGCTCGAGATCCAGGGCGTCGGCTACCGCGCGCAGATGCAGGGCTCGAATCTGAATCTCCAGCTCGGCTTCTCGCACCCGGTCGTCGTCGAGCCGCCGAAGGGGATAACGATTTCCGTCGCCGGCACGAACAAGATCACGGTGACCGGCGCCGATCGGCAAGCCGTGGGCCAGCTCACGGCGCAGATCCGTGCGATCCGGCCCCCCGAGCCGTACAAGGGCAAAGGCATCCGCCACGAAGGCGAACGCGTGCGCCGCAAGCTCGGCAAAGCCGGCAAGACGGGAGCGAAGAAATAATGAGTTCGACGAGTCGCAACAGCCTGCGCGTGCGGCGTCACGTGCGCGTGCGGAAACGCGTGAACGGCACCGATTCGCGGCCCAGGCTCTCCGTGTTCCGAAGCCTGCACCACATCTACGCCCAGCTGATCGACGATCGCAGCGGCGCCACGCTTGCGTCGGCGTCCACGCGCGAGAAGAGCGTGGCCGGCGACAAGGCGTGCGCGAATTGCGGCGCGGCGGAAAAAGTGGGCGCGGCGATCGCCGAGCGCGCGAAAGCAAAGGGCATCGTCGCCGTCGTGTTCGACCGCGGCGGCTACAAGTATCACGGCCGGATCAAAGCTCTGGCCGACGCGGCGCGCGGCGCCGGGCTGGAGTTCTAACGGATGGCTCGCATCACAGATGGTTCCGGCCTTGAAGAGACGGTCGTACGCGTCAACCGCGTCGCGAAAGTCGTCAAGGGCGGCAAGCGGTTCTCGTTCTCTGCGCTCGTCGTCGTGGGCGACCGGCAGGGCAGGGTCGGGTACGGCATCGGCAAGGCGCGCGAAGTGCCGGAGGCGATCCGCAAAGGCGTGGAAGCGGCGCGCAAAGCGCTGGTCAGCGTGCCGATGGTGGAGCGGACGATCCCGCATCCGGTCGAGATCCATGTCGGAGCAGGTCATGTCATCATGAAGCCGGCGAGCAAAGGAACGGGCGTGATCGCGGGCGGCGCGATGCGCGCGGTGCTCGAACTTGCGGGCGTGCATGACATCCTCACCAAGTCGCTCGGCACGAACAATCCGATCAACGTGATCATGGCCACCATCGCGGGGCTGAAGAGCCTGCGCACGATCGAAGAAGTGGCGAAAATGCGCGGCAGAACCGTGGACGAGATTCTCGGAAGGGTAGTGGAAAGTGAAACTGTCGGAGCTTAAGCCGGCGCCGGGATCGCGGCCGAAACGCACGCGCGTCGGACGCGGGCATGGCAGCGGCATGGTCAAGACGTCCGGCAAGGGCGGTAAGGGTCAGACGGCACGCTCGGGCGGCGGCAAAGGACCGAATTTCGAGGGCGGCCAGACGCCGTGGCATCGGCGGCTGCCGCATCGGCGCGGCTACTCGCAGAAATCGCGGTCAACGTCCGTCTTCCGCACGGAGTTCTGCGTGATCAATCTGTGCGATCTTGAAGGCTGGGATGCGTCGGAAGTGGTGAGCCCCGAGTCGCTCGATGCGGCCGGGTTGCTCGGCAAACGCAAAGACGGCGTGAAGATCCTCGCTGTCGGCGACGCGCCGAAGGGTCTCACGTTCCGCGACGTCAGTTTTTCCGCGCCGGCTCGGGCCAAGCTCGAAGCCGCCGGTTCGAAGTTCGAGGAATAATCGTACAGCGATGACGATCTGGAGGAACCTCGCAAACGCGCTCGTGGTGCCGGAGATCCGGAACCGCATTTTCTTCGTGTTCGGTGCGTTCGCGCTGTTCGTGCTGATGGTGCACGTCCAAGTCCCCTATGTCGACATCGCCAAATGGCAGACCATTCTGCAAAACGGTCAGTTCCTGAATTTCCTCGGGTTCCTCTCGGGCGGCGCGCTGCAGCGCTTTTCGGTGCTCGCCATGGGAATCACGCCGTACATCAACGCCAGCATCATCATGCAGCTGCTCACGGTCGTATTCCCGGAAGTCAAAGAGCTCATGCAGCACGGCGGTGAGGAAGGCCGCAAGCGCGTCGGCTTGTGGACTCGTTGGCTGACGGTGGCGCTCGCGTTGCTGCAGGGCACGACCATGGTCATCGCGCTGAACCGTTCCGGCGTGTTCATGCGCTCCGACCCGTTTTATCTCGTCATGGTCATCTTGACGCTGACCGCCGGGACGATCTGGCTGATGTGGCTCGGCGAGCAGATCACCGACCGCGGCATCGGCAACGGCGTCTCGCTGATCATCTTCGTCGGCATCATCCTGCGCTATCCCACGTACTTCAGCCAGACGCTCGCGCTCGGCGAGAAGGGTGCGCTGCAGTACACCGGGCTTGCGATCTTCATCGCGATCGCGATCATCTCGCTCATCTCCATCGTCTTCATGTATCAAGGCCAGCGGCGCGTTCCGGTCCAGTACGCGCGGCGCGTCATCGGGCGAAAAGTCTACGGCGGCCGCAGCACCTACATCCCGCTGCGCCTCAACAACGCCGGCGTCATCTCGATCATCTTCGCGATTTCGATCCTGCTCTTCCCGCAGCAGATCTCCACGTGGGCGCAGCAGAGCGGAGTGGCGTGGATGCAGCCGTTCGCGAACTTCATGACGCTGTATTTCAACTACGGAAGCTTCCTCTATAATTTCGTCTACTTCGTGCTCGTCGTGCTGTTCACGTTCTTCTACAGCGAAGTCGTCGTCAACATCCAAGACATCGGCGACTCGTTGAAGAAGCAAGGCGGATTCATCCCGGGTATCAGACCGGGTAAACCCACGACCGACTATCTGAACAAGATCCTCAACCGGATCACGATCGTGGCCGCGGTCTATCTCGGCTGCCTTGCGATCGCCCCTAACGTCACGCAAGGCTTCACGCACATCACCACCTTCACATTGGGCAGCACGTCGCTGCTCATCGTGGTCGGCGTCGCGCTCGACACCATGAATCAGATCGAGGCGCGCCTGGCGATGCGCGACTATCGCGGGTTCATCAAGCAATGACCAGCAAACAGCTGCGCGTCATCTTGCTCGGCTCGCCTGGTGCCGGCAAGGGCACCCAGGCGGAGCTGCTCGCAGCGGCCGCAGGCGTGCCCCACATCTCCACGGGCGACATGTTCCGTCACGCCGTCACCGCCGGCTCCGCCGTGGGTCTTGCGGCTGCCAGCTTCATGGAGCGCGGCGAACTCGTTCCTGACGACGTCACGATCGGTGTCGTGGAGGAACGGCTGCGCATATCAGACGCCCGTCGCGGCTTCGTCATGGACGGCTTTCCGCGCACGGCACAGCAAGCCACGGCTTTCGACGCTCTGCTCGCGAAGTTAGGATGGAAGCTCGATGCCGCGATCGAGTTCGCGGTGCCGCGCATCGAGCTTCTGCGCAGGCTCACCGCCCGATGGACGTGCCCGAGCTGCGGTGTGACCTATAACCTCGATTCGGCGCGGCCGCGCGTCCCCGGCATCTGCGACCGTTGCGCCTCGGCCCTTGTCCAGCGCGCAGACGATAGCGAAGCCACCGTCGCGATCCGCCTCGACGTGTACGAGCGGCAGACCGCACCGCTGCTCGCATACTATCGCGGCGCCGGCTCGCTGATCACCGTCGACGGCACTCAGTCGGTTGAAGCCGTTCACGGGGCCGTCATGCGCGGCTTAGCCTCGTGCGTCGAGGCTCCGGCGTCATGATCGCCTGCAGATCGGAACAAGAGCTCGCCAAGATGCGGGCCAGCGGACGAGTGAACGCGCAGGCGCTCGCGGCGCTTCGCGCTCGCGTCGCGCCCGGAATCACGACGCGCGAGATCGACCGCTTCGCCGAGGAGACGATCCGCGCGCTTGGCGGCGAGCCGGCATTCTTGGGCTACAACGGTTTCACCGGGTCGATCTGCCTTTCGCTGAACGAAGAAGTGGTTCACGGGATTCCGGGCGACCGGGTCTTGCGTGACGGCGATCTTTTGAAGATGGATATCGGGTCGATCGTGGACGGCTGGTACTCCGACATGGCCTGCACGGTCGGCGTGGGCGAGATCTCGGCCGAAGCGGCAGCGCTGCTCGAAGCGACCGAAGAATCGCTCAACGTGGGAATCCGCGAAGTTCGGCCCGGGGCGCACGTCTCGGACATCGGACACGCGGTGCAGACCTTTGTCGAAGCGCGCGGCTATTCGGTCGTGCGTCAGCTTGTCGGCCACGGCATCGGACAGAAGCTGCACGAAGAGCCCCAAGTGCCGAATTTCGGCAAGCGCGGCGCGGGGGCCAAACTCAAACCGGGCATGGTCCTCGCAATCGAGCCGATGGTGAACCAAGGCGGCTGGCAGGTCTACACGAAGCCCGACAAATGGACTGTGGTCACGGCCGACGGCAAGCTGTCGGCGCACTTCGAGCACACGGTCGCGGTCACGCAGGACGGCTACGAGATTTTGACGGTTATTGACGGGTCGATGGCGAAAGGAGGCTCGGTTGGCACGCAGACGCGGCGGCATGCAGAGGCGCTCGGCTAAGAAAAAAGAGGCGCGCGCCGCGACCACGGCATCGCCCAAAGAAGAGGCCATTGAAGTAGAGGGCGTGGTCGTCGAACCGCTGCCCAACGCCTTCTTCCGCGTCGAGCTGCAGAACGGCCACCGCGTGCTCGCCCGCGTCTCGGGCAAGATCCGCATGAACTTCATCCGCATCTTGCCGGGCGATCGCGTGCTCGTCGAACTCTCTCCGTACGACCTCAGCCAAGGGCGTATAACGTACAGGTATAAGTGATGAAAGTCAGACCATCGGTCAAGAAGATCTGTGACAAATGCAAGATCATCAAGCGGGCGGGTCGCACGCGTGTGATCTGCGAGAACCCTAAGCACAAGCAGGCGCAAGGATAGGACTATGGCAAGAATCGCGGGCATCGACCTGCCGCGTGAAAAACGCATCGAGATCGCTCTGACGTATATCTTCGGCATCGGCCGGCCCACTGCCGTACGGCTGCTGGGCGTCACCGGCGTCGATCCGGATATCCGCGTCAAAGACCTCAAAGACGAAGACATCCAAAAGCTTCGCGAGCAGATCGAAAAGAATCTCAAAGTCGAAGGCGACCTCCGGCGCGAGGTCGGCGGTGCGATCAAGCGGCTGATGGACATCGGCTGCTACCGCGGCCTGCGCCATCGCCGCGGCCTGCCCGTTCGCGGGCAGCGCACGAAGACGAACGCCCGCACGCGCAAAGGTCCGAAGAAGACCGTCGCAGGCAAGAAGAAAGCCAAAGGACCGGGAGGTAAATAAATAGATGCCCGCAGCACCGAAAAAAGAACGGACTCGCAAGAAGCGCGTCATCAAGAACGTCTCGCAGGGCGTCGCGCACATCCGGTCGAGCTTCAACAACACGATCGTCACGATCACGGATACGCAGGGTGGTTCAGTGGCGTGGGCGAGCTCAGGCAACATGGGCTTCAAGGGATCGAAGAAGTCGACGCCGTTCGCCGCGCAGATGGCGGCGGAGAGCGCGGCGCGCAAGTCCATGGAGCACGGCATGCGGCAGGTGGAGGTCTACGTCAAAGGGCCGGGCGCCGGACGCGAAGCCGCGATCCGCGCGCTGCAGGCCGCCGGCCTGGAGGTCGTCTTGATCAAAGATGTCACGCCGATCCCGCACAACGGATGCCGGCCGCCGAAACGGCGCCGGGTCTAGGAGGAGCAAGAAACACGCATGGCACGCTATACGGGGCCCGTCTGCCGGCTTTGCCGGCGCGAAAGCGCAAGCGGGTCCAAACCGGGCGAGAAAGTCAAACTCTTCCTCAAGGGCGAGCGCTGCTTGAGCAAAAAGTGCGCGGTCGAGCGCCGCACGGCAGCCCCCGGCCAGAAAGCGAATACGAAGAACCGGCCCAAGGTCTCAGAGTACGGCAAACAGCTGCGCGAAAAGCAGAAAATGCGCCGCATCTACGGGGTATTGGAGAAGCAGTTCGAGAACTATTTCGAGAAGGCGAGCCGTTCAAAAGGCCAGACCGGAGCATCGCTGCTCGCGTTGCTGGAAACCCGGCTCGACAACGTGGTGTACAGGTTGAACCTGGCCACGTCGCGTGCCCAGGCCCGCCAGCTGGTCAGGCACCGCCACTTCACCCTCAACGGTAAACGCGTCAACATCCCGTCCATGCAGGTCAGGCCGGGTGACGGCGTCGCCGTCGTGGAGACCAGCACCAAGTCGCCGCTGTTCGGAGCCCTCACGGAGTACGCGAAGGGACGCCGCGTGCCCGGCTGGCTCGAATTCAACGAGCAAGAGCTCAAGGCGAAGGTGCTGGCCAGGCCCGCGCGCGCGGATATCGACACGAACGTCGAAGAACAATTGATCGTCGAGTACTACTCGCGATAGCACCGAAGGCATCGGAAGGAAACCATGGCAGTTTTGGAATTTCAACGGGCATCGATCGAGGTGCGGGAGCGCCGCGATAACTATGCCAAGTTCGCGATCGAGCCGCTGGAGCGCGGGTTTGGGATAACGCTCGGCAACAGCTTGCGACGGATCTTGCTCTCATCGTTGCCCGGCGCGGCGGTGACGTATGTCAAGATCGACGGCGTGCTGCACGAGTTCTCCACCATTCCGGGGGTCGTCGAAGACACGACGAACATCATCCTCAATCTCAAGGGCTTGCCGTTGAAGCTGAGCGTCGATGAGCCGAAAGTGCTGCGCATAGAGGCAACGGGCGAACGCGAAGTCACGGCCTCGGACATCGTGCCGGACGCCGACATCGAGCTCTTGGAGCCCGACTATCACATCGCGACGCTATCGGACAAAAAGGCCCGTCTCTTTATGGAGATCGGCGTCGAGAAATGGCGCGGCTACGTCACGGCCGACAAGCAGCGCAACGTGGAGCACGTGATCGGGCTTATTCCGGTTGATTCGATCTTCACGCCCATCCGCAAGGTCGCATATCAGATCGAGGACACGCGCGTCGGACAGGTCACGGATTACGACCGTCTCATCATCGAGATCGAGACGAACGGCAGTCTCACGCCCGACGAGGCGCTCAGCACCGCGGCCGGCATCTTGCAAGACCAGCTCGGCATGTTCGTCACGTTCAGTGGCCGGCCGGAGATCGAAGCGCCGGTGGAAGAGGCCAAGCCGTTCGCCGGCTGGGATATTCCGGTCGACGAGTTGGACCTCTCCGTGCGATCGTACAACTGCTTGAAGCGGGCGGGTATCACGAAGATCTCGGAGCTGTTGCAGAAGACAGAAGAAGAGATCATGAACATGCGCAACCTCGGCAAGAAATCAGTGGACGAGATCAAGGAGAAGCTGCAAGAGCGCAACCTCTCCTTGAAAGCGCAGTA
Organism: Candidatus Eremiobacteraceae bacterium; assembly: GCA_035295225.1. Lineage (NCBI taxonomy): Bacteria > Bacillati > Vulcanimicrobiota > Vulcanimicrobiia > Candidatus Eremiobacterales > Candidatus Eremiobacteraceae > Candidatus Eremiobacteraceae bacterium. Next base: position 14,721 of record DATGJI010000022.1, read on the forward strand.
GGAGCGGCGATGCGGCATAAACTTGCTACCAAACGGCTAGGGCGCAACGACGACCATCGTCGCTCGATGCTGCGCAATCTCGCCACGTCGCTCTTCACCCACGGCAAGATCGAGACCACGATCGTGCGCGCGAAAGAAGTGTCGCGCGTAGCGTCTCGCCTGATCACCCGAGCGAAGAAGGGCGATCTGCAAAGCCGCCGACTGATCGCCGCCTATCTCACATCGGAGGACGTCGCGAAGAAAGTCGTCGAGGTGATCGCGCCAAGCCTTGCCGCTCGCAAAGGCGGCTACACGCGCGTCATACGCACGCGCATCCGCAAGGGTGACGCCGCCGAGATGGCTCAACTGGAACTGCTGCAATCGTAGGCACCAAGATGTAGGGCGGACCTTTATGGTCCGCCTCTGCAATCGTAGGCATTAAAATGTGGGGCGGACCTTTATGGTCCGCCTCGCCCGCGCGAACAAAAAGGGGGCCTATATGAAATCGGCCCCCTTCGTCTATTTGTCAGCTACGCGGCCGCCTTCGAAGGCGCAGCAGCCGTGAGCCCGGCGATCAGCAAGATCGCACCGGTGGTGAGGTGGATCCAGATATCGCCGCCGCCGATCGGCAAGATGCCGAGCAGGTTCGGCGTCAGGAATCCGACGACGCCGATGAGCAGCAAAATGATACCAAACGTCTTGCAGAACGAAATACCGCCGGATTCCGTGCGGCCGCCCGCAAGTCCGGCCAGACCGATGATGACGTGGACGAGGTTATGCAGCAGATTGACGTCGGCGATCCCGAACAGCATGCTCGGAGTCATGCTCATCGTGCCGCCGAACGCAGGGATGAAGCCCGCGATGCCTACGATAAGATATATGGCGCCGAAGAGAGTCGCGAGGGTCTTTGCCATGGTTTTGTCGCCTCCCGAGCGGAGCAATGAAAGCAGCCGCCGGCAAAAGAGGCCGACCGCTTGCGCCAACGTACCATCCTTTTCGGCTGATTCCTTTCGGTTTCGGAATCGCACAACAACACGCGTGCGCGTGCCGGCGGAACAGAGAAATGCCCTTGGTGCGAGCCCGACGAACGCACGCTCGTGCGAATCTTATTCTGCGGTGAAGGTTTTTCCGAGTCGCGCCGCCGCTTAGCTCCGCTGCTGACGAATACCGAGTTAGCGACGTGTCGCGCCGATCGCGTGCTCCAGTCGCTCGACGGCGTCGACGTCATCGTGCCGTACGTGAGCCGTATCGACCGCGCGATCATCAGTGGCGGAAGATTCGGGCTCGTGCAGCAGTTCGGCGTCGGGCTTGACGGTGTCGATCTCGAGGCGGCGACCTCCGCCGGCGTCTGGGTAGCGCGGGTTCCAAGTGCGGGCACGGGCAACGCCGAGTCAGTCGCGGAGCACGCGCTGCTGCTGATGCTGGCTCTTTCGCGACGGCTTCCGCAGACCCGGGCTGCGCTTGCCGCCGGAGAGGTAGGCGAACCGGCCGGGCTTGCGTTGTGGGGCAAGACTGCGTGTATCGTCGGCTTGGGTGACATCGGCAGCGCGCTTGCGCTTCGCCTGCAGGCCCTCGGCATGCGGCTGATCGCCGTCCGCCGGCGGCCGCAAGCGGGCGGTGCGCCCGAACTGGGCGTCGAGCGCGTCTTCGGTCCGGAGGAACTTCACGCGGCGCTCGCCTTGGCAGACTACGTGATCCTCTGCGTCAACTACGACCAGGCGTCGCGCAATCTTATCGACGGCGCTGCGCTGCAGGCCATGAAGCGCGGGGCGTTCGTGATCAACGTCGCGCGCGGCGGACTCGTCGATCCGGACGCGCTGCTGAGCGCGTTGCGGTCGGGCCACGTCGCGGGCGCGGGCTTAGATGTGTTTTGGGAGGAGCCGCCGGACCCGCGTCATCCGCTTTTCAAAGAAAACGTCATAGCGACGCCGCACATCGCGGGCGTCACGGACGCCTCGTACGTCGGCATCGCCCAGGTCGTCGCGGACAACGTGAAGCGTTACGCGCGCGGCGAGGCGCCGCGCTTCGCCGTCAATACGCCGTCATCCGCCGCGCAGCGGGCGCGCAGCGCGCGCTGATAGTCGCGCGTACCTTCGTTCTCCGTATCCGCAAGGTCGCAGCGGATGGGAGCGGCCGCTTGAAATGCGGGCGGGGGTGAGACATCGCCTCGCAATCCTTCGATCAGGTTATGCAGGATGATGTCAAATCTGTCCAGATGCTCGACGGCCACGCGCTTCCATCGCTTCCCCGGATCCGTCGCCACGAGCACCGACGCGGAAGGCCGGAGCCATTCGATCGCCGTCGTGCCCTCGATCACTGCAGCATGAGCGCCTTTTTCGTTCAACCAGTCGAGCGCCGCAGCTAAAGCTGCCGGCGCTTGCTCGCGGAGTGCTATGACCCATGCGACCGCGATCGCGCCGGCATTGGCAAGTCTTCGCGTGTCGGTGTTCGGCTTGTTGATCGCGCCCGGCGCGGTCACGATCCGCGCCGGAAGGGCTGTCGAGACAGTCTCGCAGACCCCGCACGATGCGCCGCGGCCGCAGACTCCCCGGTCGTGCGGCTTATCGAACTCACCATCCGCGACCGTCAGCTTTATGGCGCCATACCGCAAGCCGGCGAGAGCCTGAAGCGCGCGCTCAGCTGCAAGCGTCTTGCCGACGCCCGAGTGCGGACCACCCACTATCACCACATTCATGACCGAGCAGAGAGTTTCGCCCCGGCATGCTTCATTCCGCCACAAGAAAGTGCCAGCGGAGTTGCCCGCATTTGCGCTGAACCGCGTGCCGGTGCTTGACCAACGCCGGGTGCCGCCGGTCGGCCCGCTCGTCGCCGCGTCGCTCGACAAAGCCGTGGTGATTTTCGTGCGGAATTGGATATTGTGGGTGGTGGCGCTTGCGGCCGGTGCTCTTGGCGGGGCTCTATCCCCGCTCGCGGCCTTCGTGCCGGCCGCGGTCATTGCGGTGTACTGGTCGTGCGCAGCCTATGCCAACGCCGCACGCCTCGAGCGCCCCGAGTATCGGATGAACGCGTCGACTGTCCTAACGCTCATCGCGGCATCCTTCTTCGGCGGCCTGGCGACCGAATTCGGCCTCTTTCTTTTTGTCGTGCCGGGAATATGGATCGGCAACAAGCTTTCGATGACGGCGATCGCGGCAGTCCTCGACGACTTGCCGCTGGGGTTGGCGTTCGACCGTTCTTGGCGCGCTATCGAGGGTCAGTTTTGGACCACACTGGGCTTTAACGTGGTCGTCTGGCTCGCGATGCTGGGCGTCACCGTCGCGGGCTACGCGATTCTGCTCGGCCTTGTCGCGCTCGTTTCGACCGGATTCCCGTCCACCGAGTTCACGGGCTGGTCGAGTTTCTCACCTATCATGAGCGCGCTGTTCGGCGCGGGCGTGCTGCTCTACACGCTTGCGATCTGTCTGACGTATCAGATGCACGCGATCGCTCAGCTGCACTGGTACCGCGCGCTGCAAGTCCCGCGCCCCGCGCTCTCCCTGTCGTAGGGCAAGCGTCGCTTGCCGAAATCCTGATTGGACGAATCGCAGATTGGGAATATCGTTCCTGTATACGGATTGATTTGTGAGGACTATGACATGCACGCCTTGATCCTTGCCGCCGCGCTAAGCGGAGCCTCGTGCGCGAATCCAAGCATACTTTCCGCCGTCGCACAGCCGGTCACGGCAAACGGCGCGTTGAACCACTATACGATATCCATCACCGTCCAGAATATCGGCAGCGTCCGTCAGCCGAGCAATCTGCTCCAGTCGATCGACGTGCTGCAAGACGATCAGCCCGTCGACCGCATCGGACTGCAGCCGCTCCGGCCGAACCAAACACAAAAGGTCACGTATGGATTCGATCGCTCAGCCGATGCGGGCGAGGGAACGACAAACCTCATCTTCACGCTTGATCTCAACGGACGGAGCGGAGACGATATCGATTGCCACGGCGGCGTCGAGAGTTTCAAGCTGCGCGTTTAAGGAATATCGTGTGCGGCGGACCATATAGGTCCGCCCTACAGCGAACATCGTGTAGGCGGACCATAAAGGTCCGCCCTACAGCGAACATCGCGTAGGCGGACCATAAAGGTCCGCCCTACAGTTAGACGACTGGGGCGGCGGCTTTGATCTCCGGAGTAGCGGCGTCGTCGAAGCGCTTGAAGTTCTCCGCGAATTTCGCAGCAAGCTCGTGCGCCTTTGCATCGTATGCCGCAGCATCGGGCCACGTGCCGCGCGCATTGAGCACGTCGCTCGGCACGCCCGGTACGGCCGTGGGCACTTCGACCTTGAATATCGGATCGGGTACGAACGTCGCCTGATCGAGAGCGCCCGATAGGGCGGCCGCGACCATCGCGCGTGTGAACGGCAATTTCATCCGCTTGCCGGTCCCGTACGCTCCGCCGCTCCAGCCGGTGTTCACGAGCCAGCAGCGCACCTTGTGTTTGGCGATGAGTTCGCCAAGCTGCTTGGCATAGACGACCGGATGGTGCACCATGAACGGCGCACCAAAGCAGTGGGAGAAGGTGGTCTGCGGTTCGGTGACGCCCTTTTCGGTGCCGGCGACTTTCGCCGTGTACCCCGACAAGAAATGGTACATCGCTTGCGCGGGCGTCATGCGCGCGATAGGCGGCAGAACGCCGAACGCGTCACACGTGAGCATGACGAGATTCTGCGGGTGGCCGCCGCGTCCGGAAGGCACGGTGTTGGTCACGGACGTCAACGGATACGCGACGCGCGTGTTCTCGGTGAGCGAAGCGTCGTCGAGATCGAGTTCGCGCGTCTGTTCGTCCATGACGACGTTTTCCAGAACCGAAGCGAACGTCCGCGTGGTCGGATAGATCTGAGGCTCGAGCGTCGCTGACAGATTGATCGCCTTCGCGTAGCAGCCGCCCTCAAAATTGAAGATGCCCTGGTCTGTCCAGCCGTGTTCGTCGTCGCCGATGAGCGCGCGCTCCGGGTCGGCTGACAGCGTGGTCTTCCCTGTTCCCGATAGACCGAAGAAAATCGCGGTGTCGCCCGCTTTGCCGACGTTTGCCGAGCAATGCATGGGCATCGCGCCGCGCAACGGCAAGAGATAGTTCATGACGGTGAAGATGGACTTCTTGATTTCGCCGCCGTAGGTCGTGCCGCCGATGAGCACGAGCTTGCGCGAGAAATCGCAGATGATGAACGTCTCCGAGCGCGTGCCGTCTCGATCGGGTACGGCGAGGAAATCGCACGCATCGACCACGGCGAATTCGGGCCGGAACGCTTCACGTTCGGCGGGCTTCGTCGGAATGAAGAGATGATGCGCGAAGAGGTTGTGCCATGCGCGTTCGGTCACGACGCGGATGGGCAGCCGGAACGACGGATCCGCTCCGGCGAAGGCGTCGAGCACGAAGACCTCGCGATCGCGCAGATATTCGTCGACTCTGCCGAGCAGCGCGGTAAAGCGGGCGGCGTCGAACGGCTTGTTGGTCTTGCCCCAGTCGATCTGCTCTCGGCTCGACGGTTCGTCGACGAAGAACTTGTCTTGCGGCGAACGGCCGGTGTGTTTGCCCGTGCGGACGACAAGAGGCCCCGCTATGGCCGCGAGGCCCTCACGCCGGCGAATCGCCTCTTCATAGAGCTGCGGAGCGTTCAGATTGCTCCAGACGCGCCGTACGGGTCCGAAGCCGAATGATTCGAGGCCGAACGACTCGCCAGCGAGCAATGCCATTGACAGGCGTCTCCTTGGGGATTAGACGATGTGCGGTCAGAGCGACTTAGGCGCAGAAAAAGGCCTTCCTGCGGGACCGACGGGCTAACGCGTTAGGCCTGCTGTAACTCTCTGCTTGCTGACGCGGTAGTACACCTCGATGGGAGGTCATCAGCTGTGCGATTTTTGTGGCTTTTGTTCTTGATTTTTGCAGCGTGCGTCGCGCTTGCGATTCTTATTCCCCTCGCCCACCTCGTGCTCGGCGTCGCTGTCGTTGTGGCTGGGGCGATATTCCTGATGGCGGTATGGAAGGCGATGTTCGGTCCGCGCAACACAACGTCGCCGCCGAAATTGCTGCCGTAAGTCGCGCGATGTTCCGGAGGGGCCGACGCGAGTAAGTCGCGCGATGTAGGGCGGGCCTTTATGGCCCGCCGGCGGACCGTAAAGGTCCGCCCTACAGAAGACCTACTGCGTTAGAGCGCGGTTTTCAGCGTTGCAGCGGAGATGTTCGCACCGGACACGATCGCAGCGACATTCGCAAGACCTCGATCGCGCAGTGACCCCAATGCGGCGAGCGCAACACCTGCGCTGCCCTCACAGAGCATATGATGCGTCTCGATGAAGGCCTTCATGGCTTCCGCGATCTCCGATTCATCGACAACGATGAAGTCGTCGACGAGCGACCGGCAAAGTTCAAAGGTGATCGAGCCGGCCTCGACGCCGCCGGCCGTACCGTCGGAAAGCGTCGGGCGATGCTCGGTTTCGATGATGGATCCGGCGCGAACCGACTCGATCATAGACATCGAGTTCCGCGGCGAAGCCGCAACGATGCGGACCGCCGGTCGAACCGCTTTCAAGTAGCCGGCGATACCAGAGATCATACCGCCGCCGCCGAGCGGAACCACGACCGCATCTACCTCCGGCATGCTTGCCGCGATCTCATGCCCTATCGTCCCCTGCCCTCCGATGACATCTGCGTCATTGTACGGAGATACGTACGTCATTCCGCGTTCGGCTGCGTACGCGCGCGCGAACGCCTCTGTAACGCCGCCTTCCGGACCATGCGTGATGATCGAGGCGCCGTAGCGCCGGATGTTTTCGACCTTCGCGGGCGACGCGTTCTCCGGCACAAAGACGAGCGCGCTCAGACCAAGACGCTTCGCGCTATAGGCGACGGCCGCGCCGTGATTACCGGTCGACGCGGCGACGATACCGCGCGCGAGCTCGGATGCGGAAAGCGAGAGAAGTTTGTTGAACGCCCCGCGCGCCTTGAACGACCCGGTTACTTGGAGATTTTCGAGCTTGAGATGCACCGGTGCGCCGGCCCGTTCGCTGAAGTAGGCCGACGGTTCGAGCGGCGTCTCGCGCACGTGCTCCCGAATGCGCGGGAGCGCGGCATCGACGAGCGCCCTGACGTTGATCAGGCTATTCCCGCGCTCACGAGCACCTTCGACGCATCGGTGAGGTGCTTTTGGATGCCGAGCTTTTCGGGCGCGACGCCGAACGCAAGCGCGATGAGCTGCGGCAGATGGAAGACAGGCAGGTCGGTCTTGCCGAAAGCGGTATCGAGCGACTTCGTCTGGTAGGCGTCGAGCGCGAGATGGCAGAGCGGGCAGCCCGTGACGATGCTCTCGGCTCCTTGATCGCGCGCCATGGCCATGTTCTGGCCGACCATGTTGACCGTGACCTCTTCCTTCTCCAGCTGTATATGAAAGCCGCAGCAGCGCGTCCGCCCTTCGTACACGATCGGTTCGGCGCCCAGCGCGAGGATGAGGTCCTCCATGTTGTGCGGATTGCGCGGGTCTTCGCCGGAGGCGGCGTACTCCTCGGGTCGGAGCACATGACAGCCGTAGAACGCACCGATCTTCATGCCGGTCAATGGGCGGACGACCATCTTCTTGATGTTGGCGATGCCGATATCGTCGCGCAAGATCCACGCCATGTGCTTGGTCTCGACTTTGCCGCTGTACTTCTTGCCGAAACGCGCTAGAACGTCGTTGGCGTCCTTCATGTAACGTTCGTTGTGCAGCAGCTCGTGATTCGCTTGACGCATGTGACCGGTGCAGGTGGAGCAGATCGTCAGCACGGTGTCCAGACCAAGCGCTTCGGCTTCGGCGAACGTCCGCGCGTTCAGCATGCGCGCGAGATGCCGATTCATGTCGTTCACGACGCTCGCGCCGCAGCACGACGCCGCATCGAGCTTGATCAGCTCCCAGTCGAGCTTCTCGGCCACCACATGGGTGGCCAAGTCGAGCTCTTTGCACGACTCCTGCGCCACGCAGCCCGGGAAGTAGCCGTATTGCTTGAGCGCCATCAGTATCTTTTCGCCTCTGCTGCCTTGAATATCTCGCGGATCTCCGTCACGCGCGGCACGGGCCGCATGAGCAGCGGCGGCATCTTGCCTTTCAGCAGCAGACGCAAGCCGAGCGGCATCACCGAACTGAGACCGATGAGATTGAAATATCCGAGCGTGCCCGGGATGACTTGAGACTCCTCGAGGAATCCCGTTTTCTTGATCGTGTCCGCGACGACCATCGCATGCCGGGCGCCCGTGTTATCGGTGACGCCTTCTTCGATCGTTGCGACGCAGGAGAGCGCGATGAGCTCGTGCGGGTCGACGTGCTTCGGACAGTACGAGCACGCGTAGCAGTGCGCACACAGCCAGAGATTCTGATCGACGATCGTCTTCGCGCGTTCGTTGCGCGCGCCGTCGCGGGTGTCTTCAAGAAAGCGATATCCCACGCGCGCGATCGCCGCGGGGCCGACGAACGTGTCGTCGACCGAGACGACCGGACACAGGCTATAGCACGTGCCGCAGAAGATGCAGTTGGCGGGGCGCCAGAGCCGCTCCATCTCTTCGGGCGACTGCGGGTACTCGCGCGCCGGCGGCGCGTTCTTGGGGACGAGCCACGGCTTGAGAGACTTGTTCTTCTCCCAAAAGCGCTTCATGTCCACGACGAGGTCTTTGACGATCGGAAGATTGTGCATCGGTCCGACGCGGACGGTTCCGACCGGAGTGCCGCTGCCGTTGGCGGCCTTCGGCGACGAATCAGCGGCTGGAGCAGCCTGAGCGCCCGTGACCGGCGCAGCGGTTGCGGCCTCGCCGAAGTGCGCCTGGCCCGCGTGCGAGCTGATCGCTTCGTGCGGTTTCGCGTCGGCCACGCCGGATTTGCCGAATTGTGAGAGCAGTTGGCGGATCGGCGTCTTGCACGCGAGGCCGTCGAGACCGTTCATGCTCATCGTGCACGAACCGCAGATCGCCGAGCGGCACGAACGGCGGAACGAGAGCGTGCCGTCGCGCTCGTCCTTGATGTGCATCAGCGCTTCGAGGACTGTCGAGCCGTCGGGAACTTCGACCTCGAAGGACTCGACGTGCGGCGCTGCGTCAAGTTCTGGGTTGAACCGCTGAACCTCGAGATTGACTAACATGCAGTTTCCCTAATAGACCCGCGCCTGCGGTTGCCATTTCGTGACCGTGACTTGCTTGTCGCCGAGTTCGGGGTCCGCATCCGGGCGGAATCGTGCTTGCGTGTGTTTCATCCATTTCTCGTCGTCGCGTTCGGGAAAATCCAGTCGCGTGTGTGCGCCGCGGCTTTCCTCGCGGCGAAGCGCTCCGGCCAACGTCGTTTCTGCGACGTCGAGCAAGAAACCCAGCTCGAGCAGGCCGGTGAGATCGGTGTTGAAGACGGGGCCTTTATCGTCCAGCGAGATCTGTTTGTAGCGTTGCTTGAGCTCGCGGATCCGGTCGATACCCACCTGGATGGAAGCTGGGAGGCGATAGATGCCTGCGCCTTCCATCATCGCCTTGCCCATCTCATCGCGGACGACGTTGACGCGTTCGCCACCCTTGTTCGCAAGCATCGCGCCGATACGCGATCGTTCTGATTCGAGCTGCCGCACGTTGAAATCGGGCGCCGACATGCGCGCTGCGTAGTCGGCCGCATGACGCGCCGCCAGCTTGCCGAAGACGATGGTCTCGAGCAATGAATTGCCGCCCAGGCGATTCGCGCCGTGCACGGAGACGCACGCGCATTCGCCTGCCGCGTAGACGCCGGGCACCGGTGTGGCTCCATGCTTGTCCGTCTGGATGCCGCCCATCCAGTAGTGCATGCCGGGCGTGATCGGCACGGGTTCGTCGATCGCATCGATGCCCGTGGCATCGAGCGCAAGTTCGCGGATCTGCGGCAAGCGCTCCATGATCTTCTGCTTGCCCAAGTGCCGCAAGTCGAGGAAGACGCAGCCGTCAACGCCGCGCCCTTCGTTGATCTCGGTCTGCTCGGCGCGCGACACGACATCGCGCGAGGCGAGTTCGCCTTTCGTCGGGGCATATTTGAACATGAACCGCTCGCCGAGCGCGTTGATCAGATAGGCGCCTTCGCCGCGCGCGCCTTCAGTCATGAGCACGCCATTGCTCTTGAGCGTCGTCGGGTGGAATTGCACGAACTCCATGTCGAGCAGCGGGATACCGGCGCGGTAGGCCATGGACATGCCGTCGCCCGTGCTGGATAAACCATTGGTGGTCTTGTAATACGAGCGGCCGGCTCCGCCGGTGGCGAAGATCGTGGCTTTGGCGCGGATCGCTTCGATGGAGCCGTTGGTGACGTTCAACGCTACCACGCCCGAGCCGACGCCATTTTGGACGGAGAGCGCGGTGGCGAACCATTCCTCGTAGACTTTCACGTTGAGGCGCTGGCACTGTTCCCACAGCGTGTGCAGAATGACGAGGCCCGTGACGTCCGCGCAGTAGCACGTGCGCGGGAACGATGCGCCGCCGAATGGGCGCTGGGCGATCCGGCCATCGTCCATGCGGGAGAAGATGCATCCCATGTGCTCGAGCCAGATGATCGCCTGCGGGGCTTCGTCGGCGAAGAGCTCGATGGCGTCCTGGTCGCCGATATAGTCGGAACCCTTGACCGTGTCAAAGGCGTGCGCTTCGGTCGTGTCGTCTTCGCGATTGCCGAGGGCGGCATTGATGCCGCCTTGAGCAGCACCGCTGTGGCTGCGGACCGGGTGGATCTTCGAAAGCATGCCCACGTCGAGGCCGAGTTCGGCCGCTTCCACCGCGGCGCGCATGCCGGCGAGGCCACCGCCGACGACGAGGATGTCGTGCTGGAGCATGGATCGCTTTCGCTGTCTTCCTTAGTATAGCTCGGTGCAAATGGCGCGAGGCCAAGGGTGCTTCGATTTTCGAGTTCGCTTCGGAACGCCCCTGGACCGGGCCTCGGACGTACAACTTTTGTCGCACGATGCGTTCGGCGGCGACATCGCGATGTTGATGCACAGATTCTTCGCCTTATCGACAGCGTGTGCACAACAAGCCCACAAGCGAATCCACAAGGTCGAAGCGAATGATGGCGGAAATACGCTCCAAACGTACGTTCGTCCTCGTTCCAGGTGAGGGTTGGCCAAGAACTTCGTCCATTTGCACGTTCACAGCGAGTATTCGCTGCTGGATGGCGCATGCCGGATCCCCGACATCGTCGCGACCGCGGCCGAATTCGGCATGCCGGCAGTGGCGTTGACCGACCACGGTGTGCTGTACGGAGCCATGGAGTTCTACTTCGAGGCAAAAGCCAAGGGCGTCAAACCGATTCTGGGCTGCGAGATGTACGTGGCACCGCGCGGCCATCGCGATCGCTCCGTCCGCGACGAGTATCATCTCACCGTACTGGCGCAGGACGCGCGCGGCTATCGAAATCTGATGAAGCTGGTCTCCGCGGGCTTCATGGATGGCTACTACTACAAGCCGCGCGTGGATCTCGAGTTGTTGGCGAAGCACAGCCAGGGATTGATCGTGCTCTCGGGATGTCTCGGCGGCGGAATCCAACAGAAGCTGATGCACGATGAGGTCGATGCGGCGCGCGCGCTGATAGCCGACTATAAGGCGATATTCGCAGAGCGGTTCTTCCTCGAGCTGCATCATCATCACAATCCGCTCGAGGACAAGGTCCGCTCCCATTTGCTGCGGCTCGGGCAAGAATTGGACGTCCGCTCCGTCGCGACGAACGACTTTCATTACCTGCGCAAGTCCGACAGCGCCGCGCATGACGTCCTGCTGTGCATCGGTACCGGGAAGATGGTCGCCGATACCGACCGGTTGAAGTTCGAGGGCGACGATTTCTACTTCAAATCGTCGGAAGAGATGCGCGAGCTCATGGCGGATGCGCCGGAAGCTTGCGACGCAACGCTCGCGATCGCCGACATGGTGGACATCGATCTCGAGACGAAAACGTTCGCGCTGCCCTCGTTCGACGTGCCGAAAGACTTCGGCGACGATCGCGCGTACTTGCGCTCGCTCTGCGCGACCGGGTTGCGCGAACGCTACGGCGACCCAACGCCGGCGCACATCGAGCGCATGGAATACGAGCTGGGCATCATCGAGCGCATGGGGTACGCTTCGTACTTCCTGATCGTCTGGGATTTTATCCGCTACGCTCGCGAGCGCGGGATACCGGTCGGGCCCGGCCGGGGCTCCGCCGCAGGCAGCATCGTGGCGTTCGCGCTGCGCATCGCCGACATCGATCCGCTGCGTTACAACCTTTTCTTCGAGCGATTCTTGAATCCAGAGCGGATCTCGATGCCCGACATCGATACGGATTTTTGTTTCGAACGGCGCGGCGAAGTCATCAAGTACGTCACCGAGAAGTATGGTGTGGACCGCGTCGCTCAGATCGTCACCTTCGGCACCATGGCGGCTCGCGCGGCGGTGCGCGACGTCGGCCGCGTCATGGGCGTGCCGCTCGCCGATGTGGACCGCATCGCGAAGCTGATCCCGAACGTGCCGGCCAATCCGGTGAGCATCCAACAGGCGATCGATCAGGTGCCGGACCTGAGCGCGATCTACCAGCGCGATGCGCAAGCACGCGGCCTGCTGGACACGGCGATGCGCGTCGAAGGGCTCGCGCGTCATGCCTCGACCCATGCGGCCGGCGTCGTCATCGCGCCCGGCCCGGTGACTGATTTTGCGCCGCTCGTCAAGCTCGGCGACGATGACGTCAACACGCAGTATTCCATGGAGTGGGTTGAAAAGGTCGGCCTGCTGAAGATGGACTTCCTCGGACTGCGCACGCTGACCGTGATGGAGTCCGCTGCGCAGGAGATCCGCCGCACCGCCGACCCCGCCTTCACGCTCGAGGGCATCCCGCTCGACGACGAAAAGACCTACGCGCTGTTGTCTGCAGGGCAGACGAGCGGCGTTTTCCAGCTCGAGAGCGCCGGCATGCGGCGCTACATCGCCGAGCTCAAACCGACCCGGATCGAGGACGTCATCGCGATGGTGGCTCTCTACCGTCCTGGACCGATGAACTGGATCGGCGACTTCATCGCAGGCAAACACGGCCGCCGTAAGATCGCCTACCTCCATCCGAAGCTCGAGCCCATACTCGCGGAGACGTACGCCGTCGCCGTGTACCAGGAACAGATCATGCAGATCTGCCGCGACCTGGCGGGCTACACGGCCGGCGAAGCCGATCAACTGCGCAAGGTCATCGGCAAGAAGATAAAAGAGCAGATCCCCAAAGAGCGCGCCAAGTTCGTGGACGGCTGCGTGGCGCACGGCATCGATGCGCCGCTCGCGGTTCGCATTTGGCAGTTCATCGAGCCGTTCGCCGGATACGGCTTCCCGAAAGCGCACTCAGTCTGCTACGGGCTGCTCGCGTACCGCACGGCGTGGCTCAAAGCGAATCATCCCCTTGCGTTTATGGCGGCGCTCCTGACGTCAGTGAAGGGCAACACCGACAAACTCGTTGAGTATCTCGCCGAATGCGCTCGCTCGGGACTGCGCATCCTGCCACCCGACGTCAACGAAAGCGGCACCGACTTCACCGTTGTGAGCGGCGCGATCCGATTTGGATTGGCCGCCGTTCGCAACGTCGGCGGCGCGGCAATCGAAGAGCTGCTCGAACGCCGCTCGAGCGGACCGCTCACGTCGCTCGCGGATCTCTGCACGCGTCTCGATTGCCGCATCGTCAACCGCCGCGTGCTCGAAGGGCTCGTGAAAGCCGGCGCGCTCGACGGCCTTCCGGGCAACCGCGCGCAGAAGCTCGCAGCGCTGGATGCCGCCCTCGATTACGGCCAGAAGCTCAGCGAGGAGCGCGCCCTTGGCCAGACCTCGCTCTTCACGTCCGCTGGCTCCGACCTTCCGCCTCCGCCGCTCCCAGAGATGCCCGACGTGCCGATGCAGCTGCGGCTCGCGCAAGAGAAAGAAGCGATCGGCCTCTACCTGTCGGGGCATCCGCTCGCCGATAAAGCGGCACAGCTCGCCACGCGCGCGACGTGCACCATCCGGGAGGTGCGCGACTTGCCCGAGGACGAGATCGTGAGCGTGGGCGGCGTCGTGACATCGGCGCGACGCGTCGTCACAAAAGCAGGCGGGCAGATGCTCGTTGGAGTGCTGGAGGATCAGACCGGCACGATCGAAGCCGTCGTCTTCCCCAAATGGTATGCACAACTGTCGCCGGTGTTCGCGGACGAAGCCATTATCGTCGTGAAGGCGCGAGTGAAGGAGCGGCGTCCGAACGGACCGGGCCGGACCGTCGGCCTCGCGCAAGACGCGGCGGATCCGGCGGCGGCAGCGGAGGACGAGCGGAAAGATCTGACGTTACAGGTGATGGAAGCGTGGCCGCTCGCGAGCGCTCCGGCCGTGGCACGCGAAAGGCTCGCGCGACGCGAAGAAGCGGTGCGTCAGCCCGCGGCCGAGCCTCTGACGGTACAACCGCCGGTCATCTCGCCGATCGCGATGCTGAACGTGCGTCTGAACGGGGAACCCGAGGACGCGCAGCGGCTGGGCCGTCTTCGAGACATCGTGACTGCGGCGCGCGCGGGCGACGGCAAGATCGTCCTGCACGCCGGAGCGCGAGGCGATACGCGATCGTTGAAGACGTCGGTCGTCATCACCGGCGCACTGCGTGACGAACTTGCCGCCGTCTTCGGCTTCGACAACGTCTGGGAAGCGGAGCCGCGTTGAACGCCCGATTGATCGCGATCGACCTCGACGGAACGCTTGTCGGCGACGACCTGACGATCTCGACCAGGGATCGCGCGGCGATCCGCCGCGCGATAAGCGGCGGCATAAAGGTATGCCTTGTCACCGGCCGTCTTTTTAGTGCGTCCAGGCGCTTTGCAGATGATATTGGACTTCGAGGACCGCTCGCATGCCTGCAAGGCGCCGCGATCTACGATCTGCAGACGGGAGGCCTCACACGGTCGTGGCCGCTCGCCGCGAAAACCGCGATACGCGCCTACGACTTCATGAAAGATGGCGGCTACCAGACTCAACTCTACTTCGGCGATACGCTCTTCGTGGACAGCGTCGACGAACGTACCGAAGAGTACTTGCGCCGATCGCGCATCGAACCCACGATCGTGCCGGACCTGCGATCGCTGCTCGTCGAACCGGGGCGCGCCTCAGGCACGCTCCTCAAAGTCTTGGGCATCGGCGCTGCGGCAGACGTCGAGCGCGATGTCGTCCGGCTCTCCGACGTTCTCGGCGCGCACGAAGCGAACGTGATGAAGAGCCAGCCGACCTATCTCGAAGTCACCGATTCCCGTGCGGATAAAGGAAGCGCTCTACGCTCGATCGCTGAGAGCCTGGGGATTTCGCTCGCGGAGACGGCGGCGATCGGGGACTCGGACAACGATGCGCCGATGCTGCGGATCGCGGGCGCGTCGTTCGCGGTGGCGGGCGCGACCGCGGCCGCGCGTCAGGCCGCCGCGCGAATGGTCGGCGCTCAAGGCATCGGCGTCGCCGACGCTATCGACGCGCTGTGCGATGCGGATGCCTGTGGCATCCCGTAAGCGATCTGCCGCTCGACGGCCGCGGCCGCGACCGCGTGTGCTTGCAGCTCGCATCCTCGGCCCGCTCTTGATCGTGGCAATCGTGGTCGGCATTGGTTATGCGGCCGTGCGCGCGTCGCAAGATCCGCGTTTAGCCCTCGTCGCGGTCAATGTCACCGGTTGCGACAGATCGGCGCCGGAGGACGTGATTTCTGCCGCGGCATTTCCAGTGGGTCAGAACATCTGGCTGCTCGACGTGGCCGGCGCGAAGAACCGCATCGAAGCGCTGCCCTGGGTGGGTACGACCGTCGTCCGGCGCACGTGGCCGAATCACGTCGCGATCGATATCGTCGAGCGGGTGCCTGTGGCTCGACTTGTCCTGCCGTCTGGGGGCGGCGAGGAACCAAGCGCAAGCGAGGCGCTGCTCGACGAGCGGCTGCGCGTCCTTGCAGTCGGGCCGCCGGACCCACGCGACCTCCAGTTACCAACCCTCACCGTCAACAGCCTCAGCTCCAACGCCGTTCGGCCAGGGGCCGATCTCCACGCCACAGCCGCCGCTCCGGCGCTCCGCGCGCTGCAATCCTTGCAAGCGGGCGGACTGGCCGTCGTCAGCGTGCAGCTGGACGACGTGACCGGCATCGCGGCGCAGAGCGCGAGCGGCATCCACGTCTTGTTCGGAGCGCCCGATGATCTTGCGCGCAAGATCGCGTTGTTCTTGTCGATCGAGAAAAAGATCAACCGGCCGCGAGACGTGCGCTACGTCGACGTCCGCAGTCTGCGCGCACCGACGGTGCTTTTCAAGTGACAGACGCAAAGAGGGAAGTCCCGTCGCAGTTGGAATTGCAATTCGCGGATGAAGCGGCGACCTCACACGGTCGCTCGTTGCGTTCTTGCCGGGAATCTATCCACAGGCTGTGGACAATTTTAGGGGTCGTCATTGGCTCGTAGCGACGTGGTTGCCGGATTGGATATCGGCACGACCAAGACAGCCGCGGTGATCGCGAGCATCGGGCGCGATGGTGCGATGGATATCATCGGATTCGGCGTCGCGCCGTCGCTCGGTCTGCGAAAAGGCGTGGTCACCGACCTCGAAGAGACGGTGCGGTCGATCGAAGCGGCCACCGAGAGCGCCGAGCGCATGGCCGGCACGCATATCGAATCTGCGTTCGTCGGCATCACGGGCGAACACGTCCGCTCCCAGAACGCGCACGGCATCGTCGCGGTCGGCAGCGATGAGCGCGAAGTCGCAGCGGGAGATGTCAAGCGAGTCGTGGATGCCAGCACGATCATCACGCTGCCGGCCGAACGTCAGATCATCCACACGCTTCCGCGCGAGTATTCCGTGGATGGTCAGAACGGGATCACCGATCCGGTCGGCATGTCCGGGTCGCGTCTCGAAGTCGACACCCACGTCGTCACCGCGGGCACGTCGTTCGTCGCGAACGTCTTGAAATGCGTGCATCGAGCAGGCATCGAGCCGACCGCAATCGTGTTCGAGCCGCTCGCTGCCGGCGCAGCCGTTCTTCTGCCGGAGGAGAGGAACGCGGGCGTCGTGCTGCTGGATATCGGCGGGGGCACGACAGACGTCGCCGTCTACTGGGGCGGCGGTGTGTACCACACCTGGACCGTGCCGGTCGGCGGCAATATCGTCACGAACGACATAGCGCTCGGGTTGAAGACCAGTTTTCAAGAGGCGGAGAATATCAAGCACGCGTACGGCACGGCGAACCTTGCGCTCGATCTGGGCGATGAGACCTTCGAAGTCAAAGCCCTGTCGGGGCGCACGTCGCGGGCGGCGTCGAAATCGTTTCTGCGCCAGATCATCGTCGCGCGCATGACCGAGATCTTCAAACTCGTACGCGCCAACTTGGCGCAGAATTGTCCGGCGGAGGTCATGCTCGCCGAACTCGTGCTCACGGGAGGCGGCGGCGAGCTAGCCGGGCTCGATTCGCTCGCTGCCGACTTTTTCGATTTGCCGTCACGTGTCGGCGTGCCCATGCACGTCGGCGGGCTGACGGAGACGATAAAACACCCGGCATACGCGACCGCGGTCGGACTCGTGCTCTTCGGAGCTCGATCGGATGCGGGCGCTGCGCCTTCGCGCTCAGGCGGTCATGGCATGGGAGGGCGCATAGCTAAATGGTGGCGAGAGCATTTGAGCTGAGCGCGGCTCACGCCGCGCCGGCCACGACAAGTTGCAGACCGGCCTCGTCCGGCAGAAGGAGAGTCTCATGACCGAACAACGTCGCTACGTGCCCGAACATATGGCGAACATCAAAGTGATCGGCGTCGGAGGCGGCGGTTGCAACGCCATAAACCGAATGGTTGACGCAGGCATCAACGGCGCCGAATTCTTCGCGGTCAACTGCGACATCCAAGCCCTCAAGAATTCGCGCACGGAAAATCGCGTGCAGATCGGCCAGAATCTCACGCGCGGACTTGGCGCCGGCGCGGATCCGGAGATCGGGCGGCAGGCGGCGGAAGAATCCAAAGAAGACCTGGCCATGCTGGTCGAGGGCACGGACCTCGTGTTCATCACCGCCGGAATGGGCGGCGGGACCGGCACGGGCGCTGCGCCGATCGTCGCCGAGCTCGCCCGCGCCGCCGGAGCGCTGACGGTCGGCGTCGTGACCAAGCCGTTCGGGTTCGAATTGCGCAAGCGTGCGCAGATCGCCGAACGCGGGATAGCCGAACTCGAACAGAAAGTCGACACGCTGATCGTCATCCCGAACGATCGGCTGCTGTCGATCATCGAGAAGCGGACGCCGCTGATCGAAGCGTTCCGTTCGGCCGATGACGTCTTGCGCCAGGGCATCCAAGGCATCACGGACCTCATCACCAATCCGGGCTTGATCAATCTCGACTTCGCCGACGTGCGACGGGTCATGACCGATGCGGGCTCAGCCCTCATGGGCATCGGCATCGGGACAGGCGAGCGGCGTGCTGCGGATGCCGCGCAAAAAGCCGTCTCGAGCCCGCTGCTCGAAGCCACGATCGACGGCGCTCGCGGCGTCATCTTCAACATCTACGGCGGCCCGGATCTCTCGATGTACGAAGTCAACGAAGCGGCCGATGCGATCGCGAAGTCCGTGGATCCGGATGCCGAGGTCATATTCGGCGCCACGATCGACGAGAAACTTGGGAACGAGGTCCGCGTGACGGTGCTCGCCACCGGGTTCGGCTCGCGCGCTCGCGAACGGCAGCGCGTCCTCGGCGTCGGGGATATGGAGAAGGTCAAGCCGATCAACATGGACGAGATCGAAGTCCCGGCGTTCCTGCGCTACAACAAGTAGTACGGCGAGCATCGCTCGACCACGCCGAAGGGGCCGACGCTAGTCGGCCCTTTTCTTCTCTACCCATTCCGCAAGGACATATCTGCACCGCGATTGCTCCGCACGCGCAAGATCGTCTGCGATGATCGCGCCGATAGCGGGGTGCATCGGCAAGGAAAGAAGCGCGGCGACAGGATGCCATTCGCAGCGCGCGACGCGCGGATCGGCAGAATCTCCGATGTCCCGGTCGATGCGCACGTCGAAGACGAGCTGAATGAGATGCCGTGAACGGTCCGGTGCTAGCACCTCGATGACATAGCGCAGATCGCCGATCACGCTGTTCACCGACGCTTCCTCTCGCATCTCGCGAGCGAGCGCGGCGTGCGCGTTCTCACCGTCATCGAGTCCGCCGCCAGGAAGCAGATAACTCGTCGTTTCGTCTTTGACGTGACGCGCGAGAAGTATTTCATCGCCACGCACTGCAAGCGCAGCGACGCGGATTCGAGGCATGCGGCGATCACTTTCCAGTTCGCGCGGGGCTCGCGAGGAGGTTTTTCACTTCGCGATTCCAATTGAACGGAGGACTTGATGACTTCGCGCCATCGTCACCGTGGCCTTTGCCCGTGATCCGGCGGCGTAAGGAGGATAGTGGATGAAGTCGGTCTGCCAAGATCATGTCGATCTGAGAGTACCGGTCGAGCAGGCGTACGAATTCGTGAGCGACACGGCGCGCTGGCCGATGTGGCTCGCGTTTGTCGTGAACGTTCATCCGCTTGACGAAGAGAAGATCCATCTCGGTTCGGAATTGCGCATCTGCATGGCAGCCGGCAAGCGGCGCCGCCAAGAGATCTTCGAGGTGACGCGGCACGTCGGGAATGCGTTCTTGTCGTTTGAGAGCGATCTTTCCGCAGCCCGTCGCATCGACTTCCGCTTCGAGCAGCGCGGAGCGATGTCGCGCTTGTCGCTCGCCGTTGGTTATCCGGTGTTCGGCGGAGTTTTTCCAGAGATCTGGGATGCACTTTTCGTCCGGCCCATGGTGCGGCGCGCGGTTCGGGAATCGTTGATCCACGTGCGCGGCGCGCTTGACGACGCTGCCGACATCGCACAAGTTCGGACGGGCTCGACGCACGATATGGATAGGCCGCTGGCAGACGAACACCGAGTTTCAGTCGTCGCCGAACCAGTCCAGGTGGCATAGCGCGCCGCGTATGCCCGTTTACGAATACCGCTGCAAGTCGTGCGGTACCACTCACGAGATCGAACACGGTTACAACGATGAGCGGCCGACAAAGTGCCCGGCCTGCGGCGGAGAACTCGTCAGGGTCTTTCATCCGATCGGGGTCGTGTTCAAAGGCAGCGGATTCCACAAGACAGACTACGCGAAGAGCGGCGTGAAGCCGGCGCCTGCATCCGACGGCAGCAAGTCGACAGAATCCAAGGCTGGCGAGACGTCGTCAACGCCTTCGCCGTTGAGCGATTCCGGCGCAGCCTCCTCCTCATCATCGGACTCCAAGCCGGCGCCGGCAAAGAAGTCGGAATCCACGTCTACGCCGGCTCCCAAGAGCGACAAGTGATCGCGTTCTTCTGGATTTGCGCGCTGATAAGCGTGGTCAGCATGACACTCGCCGCTCTCGCCTTCGCGAGAAGATTATCGGTGCTGGCGGCGGCGATCGGGCAGCTCGCCGAGCATCCGCTGTTCGCCACGCTGCGTTCAGCAGAAGCCTCAGGCGCTCAGATGGGCCACGCAGCCCAGAACTTGACCGACGCCATGCGCAAACTCGGCGAGGCGTTTCGAACAATCGGTGAATCGCTCGGCGCTGTCGCTGCATACGCCGGTTTCGTGAGTGCTATCGCGAAAAGCATCGAAGACTTGCTGGACGTGTTCGTGCCGACGCTGCGCGGCCCCACGCAAGAGATCTAACGCTCGATCCGGCAGCCGAACGCGGCGGACCAATGCGCGGCGAACGATGGGAACGACGTCGCGATGCAATCGGCGTCATCGATCTCGATCGGCGAAGCCAGGGCTGCTGCGAGAGTCGCTGCCGTGAGTCCGATCCGGTGATCGCCGAGCGTGCCGACGCGCCCCGGCGCGCGCAGCGAACGACCTTCACCTACGATGAGACCGTCGTCGAGCTCGTCGACGCGAGCGCCAAAGGCGCGCAGAAGTCCGGCGGTTGCGGCGATGCGGTCGGATTCCTTGACGCGCAATTCGGCGGCGCCGCGAACCTCGAGGCGTACGCCGGCGAGCGCAGCAAGGGCGCAGAGCGCCGGGATCTCATCGATGCAGTTCGGCACATCGTCGGCGCCGATCTGGACAGAACGCAGCGGCGCGCCGCCGGCCACCGAGATATGCGCTCGCGGTTCATTGGAGAGAATTTCCTCGTCGAGCGTTGCGAACTCGACGCCCATCCGCCGCATCACATCGAGTGCGGCGACGCGCGAAGGATTGACGCCGACATCGATAAGATCGGCGTTCGCGCGCGACGACATCGCGATGACGGTGATGAAGTAGACGGCGGCGGAGAGATCGCCCGGAATGAGGAGCTCTTCGATCGCCGTCAGTTCGCCCGGTTCGATTCGCACGGTGTCCCCTCGCGAGTCGATCTTCACACCCATCGCGGAAAGCATCCGCTCCGTATGGTCGCGTGACGGGTGCGGGCTTTGCACGGTCGTCGCGCCGCCGGCCCGAAGACCGGCCAAGAGCAATGCCGACTTCACTTGAGCCGACGCGATCGGCAGACGGTAGTCGATTCCGCGCAATCGCCCCTCAGAGCGCGTGATCCGGACTGGCGGAGTTCCGGCGGTCGTCTCGATCGCAGCGCCCATCAAGCGGAGGGGTTGCGCCGCTCGTTCCATCGGCCGGCGGCGAAGGCTGACGTCGCCGTCAAGCGTGCACGTGGTGCGCCCGGCGAGCAGTCCCATGGCGAGGCGGATGGTCGTGCCGGAATTGCCGCAGTCGACGTTCCCGGCTTCGCGTGCAAACGGTCGGCCGGTGACGCGAACAACGTCCGCGCTTTCTTCAATGGCAGCGCCGACCGAGCGCATCGCGGCGATGGTAGCCGCCACATCCTCTCCTCGATTGAGGCCGCGGATCGTCGTCGTGCCGCGCGCGCCGGCCGCCAACATCACGGCGCGATGCGAGATCGATTTGTCGCCCGGCACGCGGAAGTTCTTACCAAAAGCGGTGGGCGCGCCCAATCGAAGAACGCTCATCTCAAATCTCGATGCGCGTCTCCCGCGCACGCCACCTTTACGACGCCGGCCGACTATAGTCGCACGACCGGAATCCACGGGGCGGCGCGCGCAGAAAACGACGGGACAGGAGAACGGGTACGCGTACCCCAACGCAAACGAAAAGCGCGGGCAAGCAGCGCTTGCCCCTTGCGGTTAGTTAATCGAAAGGTCACGTCACGTTGGTCGCACTGAGACGCGTCAGCCTCGTCTCCGCCATCATGGCTTTTGCCCTGGTGGTCTGGGGAGCGGTCGTGCGCGTCAATGGCGCGGGTATGACCTGTCCGGATTGGCCGCGGTGCCAAGGAAGCTGGCTGCCCGCGCTCAACAATCCGACGTTGTACGAATGGTCGCACCGACTGGGTGCGCTCGCGGTCACCGCGATCATCATCGCGACGTTCGTGACAGCGCTCATCGCGCGCAAGCAAGCGCCCGCGGCATTCGCCGTTTCGTGCGGCAGCCTCGGGCTGATCGTCGCGCAGATCGGCGCCGGGGCGCTGACGATCGTCCTGCACAACAACCCGCCCAGCGTCGCGATCCACCTCGTGCTCGGTTTCCTGACATTCATAAGCCTACTCGTCGTGGCGGTCCTCGCATCGCAGACGCCCGCCGCCATGAGCGAACGCGAGGGCATGCAGAAAGCACCGGCGAGCTTTGCGACGCTCGCACTGCTCACCACGGTATTGGCGTTCGCCGCGATCTTCGCAGCCGGACTCATGAGCGCGGCGAATGACGGCCTTGCCTGCATCGGATTTCCGCTGTGCAACGGGTGGGCCGGAGCCGCGAGCGCCGCGCAAATGATCCACATGGATCATCGTTTTGCCGCGTACGCCACCGCGATCGCGGTGACCGTGACGTTCATCGCGGCGCAGATCGGAAGCTGGACGCCGCGCAGCATCAAGGCACTGTCCTCCGCCGCCTTTGCGCTCGTCATTCTCCAAGTGGCGCTCGGCGTCGGCGCGGTCGCAACGCGACTCGACCCCCTCGTGCGCGTCGCGCATGAGGCGAACGGCGCGTTGCTTGCCGGGTCGCTCGTGCTGCTGACGTACGGCGCTTTACGTAGGCCGGTGCTCGCATGAACACGATTCGCGACTATCTCGGCCTCACCAAGCCGAACGTGATGTCGCTGCTGTTGTTCACGACGTTCACCGCCATGATGATGGCGGTCGGCGGTTGGCCGACGATAGGTCTGGCGTTGTGGACGCTGCTCGGCGGCGCGCTGGCATCCGCCTCATCGGCGGCGATCAACATGTATTTCGATCGCGATATCGATGCGGTGATGAAGCGCACGATGAAGCGACCTATTCCCAGCGGCCGCATAGCCCCGCGAAATGCGCTCGTCTTCGGGATCATCCTCGGCATCTGCGCGTTTGTCGAACTCAGCGTGACCGTGAACATCCTCGCAGCAACTCTGTCGGCGATCGGTATCCTTTACTATGTCTTCGTCTATACGATGTGGCTCAAGCGCTCGACGCCGAATAATATCGTCATCGGCGGTGCGGCGGGCGCCATTCCGCCGGTCGTCGGGTGGGCAGCCGTGACCAATCATCTCGGCCTCACAGCGTTGCTCCTTTTCCTCATCGTCTTCGTCTGGACTCCGCCCCATTTCTGGGCGCTCGCGCTGATGAAGAAGGACGAGTACGCGCGCGTCGGGATTCCGATGCTGCCGTCGGTGCGCGGCGATGCCGAGACGAAGAAACAGATATTGCTCTATACCGCGGCGTTGACCGTCATCACGCTGATCCTTGTGCCGATGCACGTGATGGGGCTTCTGTATCTGGCCTGCGCCCTCGTATTGGACGCTATCTTTTTCGCCTTTGCCGTCTGGGTCGCGAGGACGGGGTCACGACAGAGCGAGGGCCTCATGTATCGCTTCTCGATGCTCTACCTCGCGCTGCTTTTCGTCGCGATGGCGGCGGACCGGTTCGGCCACGGACCAGGCCTTTAGATGAGCGACGCGGCCCGCGCCGCGACGCAGGCGCGCGCACCGCTCATGCGGCCGCTCCTCTTCGGCGTCTTCGCGCGGGCTCTGCCGCTGACGATGCTCGGTCCGCTTCTGCCGGGCATCGCGACATCGCTCGGAGCGACGCTTGCGCAAGTCGGCTGGATCGTCGCCACGTACGCGACCGGTTCTCTGATAGCCCAGCCGATCATGGGCCGTTTGGCGGACGAGCGCGGCAGAAAACGCATTTTCTTCGTGTGCATAGCGCTGTTCGGCGCGGGATCGCTCGCGAGCGCCCTTGCCACATCGCTTCCATTGCTGATCATCGGCCGCATCGTCCAGGCGCTCGGTGCGGGTGGAATCCAACCGGTTGCAACCGCGATCATCGCGAGCCGGCTCGAGCCGCAGCGCCAGGGCGGCGCGATCGGCGCGCTCTACGGCGCATTCGGACTCGGCACGATGGCCGGCGCGCTCTGCGGCGGCGGGCTCGTGGCCGCTGCGGTCGCCCTCGCACCGCGGACGACGGGTTGGATCTCGGATGACCTGCGCGGTTTTCCGTGGCACCTCGTCTTCTGGCTGAACGTGCTGCTCGCGATCGCTGCCGCCGCGCTGGCACGCTCCCTGCCGGGCGATCGCCCTCGCGCAGACCTCCGACCACGCGGTAACGACCCTTCCGGCATCGCGCTCATCGTCGCCATCGCCGCAGCATTGATGGTCGCCGCGACGAATCCCGACGGAATCGGGGCGTGGGGTATCGCCGCGACGATTGCGTTGGCCGCCTTGTTCGTCATCGTAGAGCGTCGCAGCCGCGCGCCGGTGATCGATCCGGCGCTCTTCGCTTCGCGCGGACCAGCACTCGTATATTGGATCGCGCTTGGCTTCGGCGTACCGAGCTTCACGCTGACCATCTATTCGGCCACATTCCTCATCATGCGCTATAACGCGTCGCCCGAACAGGCCGGCGTGGCGTTGTTTGCCCTGGCCGCCGCCTATGTGGCGAGCGCGATCGCCGGCGGAGCGCTGATATCGCGTGTGAATTTTCGCGCACTCCTGGTCTGCGCTGCGTGCGTCGTCGCGCTCGGCGTATTTTGGCTCGCGATCTCGACGTCGATGCTCATCGCGATCATCGCGATGGCTGTAGGAGGCATCGGTCTCGGTCTTGCATCCGCGCCGCCGAATGCGCTGCTCTTGCGTTATGTGAAACGCGATCGCGCGGGATCGGCGACCGGCGTTGCAAGCATGCTTGCGACGTCGGGAGCGATCACAGCACCGGCCCTCATCGGCACGTTCCTCGCGCACTGGAGGAGCGGCGACGCGATCGACGCGATGCGTGCGGCGCTTTATGCGTGCGCGATTGTCGCGGCACTCTGTGCGGCGCTTGCGGCGACACTGCCGGAGCCGGACGACGTCGAGGAAAGAACCGGCTCTCCGGACAACCGAAGCCGTGGCGTGGAATTTGTCCGAGGAATGCATCCTTAATGAATGTCCGTAACGGCGCGTTCTGTCTCGCCATCATGATCGCGTTTGGCGCTCCGGCGGTCGCGCGTCCGTTCGAGCTGACCGATATGCGCCGTGTTGTCGACATCTCCAATCCTGTTCTCTCTCCGAACGGCGCTCAGATCGCCGCCGTCGTCGCCCGCGTGAATTGGTCGCAGGACCGGCGGGACGACTCGCTCGTGCTGTTCGACGTGGCGAGCGGCGCGCAGCGCACGCTGACGCGCGATCGGGAAGGCGTTTCGTCACCGCTCTGGTCGCCATCCGGCGACCGGATCGCATTCATCGCGGATGACGCCGACGGCACGGCGCAGATCTACGCGATGCCGATGGCCGGCGGCGACGCCGTCCAAGTCACCAAGTCTCACGACGACGTCGAGCAGTTCGCGTGGCGTCCGGACGGCGCGCGCATCGCATTCGTCACGCGCGACGTGCCCGATAACGATTCGTCTACGACGCATCTCGATGCATTCGACGTCGGTGACAACGATTACATGATCAAATCGAGCTCGCCGCCGTCGCATCTTTGGCTGGCCGCCCCCGACGGCTCTTGGAGCAAGCGCCTGACGAGCGGCACCTGGAGCATCTCGTCGCTCGACGGCGGCGCGGGTTCGGGGTTCTCGTGGTCGCCGGATGGCCGGACGATCGCGATCACACGCCTTCCGAACGCTGTGTACGGCGATAGCGATCCCGCGACGGTGGCACTCGTGGACGCCAAAACCGGCGCTACACGCGACGTGCCCGGCCAGCGCGCGTTTGATGTTGGGCCGGAGTACTCGCCCGACGGCACGCGGCTCGCCGTGCAGTGGTATCGACACGGCACGTTCAACAGCGATGCGTCTCTCGTCGCGATGCCGGTCCGCGGCGGCGCCGGCCGTCTCTTGATGCCGGCCGTGGACCGCAACATCGATTGGTACCGCTGGCAGCCGGCAGCCGGCGGCGGGCTCTATGCGAGCGGCGACGACGGCCCGCGCGTCTCGCTGTGGTTCGCATCGTCGAGCGGGAGTGTTCGAAAGGTAGATCTGGGCGACGTCGTTTTCGGCAACGATGCCGACGTGGCATCAAACGGCGCGGTAGCGTTCGTCGGGACCACACCACGCGATCCCGTCGAACTGTACTACCTTTCTTCGGCAGGTGCGCGTCCGCGGAAATTGACCGCGCTGAACGCTCCGATCGCGTCGCTCACGCTTGGTGCGATGCGAGAGATCACCTGGAAGGGGCCGAACGGATTTGCCGAAGATGGCATCTTGACGACGCCCCCGGGATTTTCACCATCGAGGCGGTATCCGATGGTCGTCAACGTACACGGCGGCCCTCAAGGCGCTGACGGCCTTGCATTCGATGAGCTCGATCAGCTCTTGGCCGCCGGCGGCTTCGTCGTGTTCCAGCCGAACTACCGCGGCAGCACGAATCTCGGCGATGCGTATCAGCACGCGATCTATCGCGACGGCGGTGACGGGCCTGGAAAGGACGTCATGGCCGGCGTGGCAGCGGTGGAGCGGTTGGGATTTGTGGATTCTACCCGCCTATCGGTCTCCGGCTGGTCCTACGGCGGATACATGACCTCTTGGCTGAGCGGTCACTACCCGGTCTGGAAGGCTGCGATAGAAGGAGCGGCACTCGACTACTATCCGCTCGACTACACGATCGCCTGGTATCAGCGAGGTGACGCGCAAGATTTCTTCGGCGGCGGCCCGTACGATCCGAAAACCGCGGCGATGTGGATCGAACAATCGCCGCTCACCTACGCGAAGTACGTCAAGGCGCCCACGCTGATCCTCGCCGATACGGGCGACGCGAACGTGCCGATCGTGAACTCGTATATGATGTACCACGCGCTGGCCGACTACGGCGTGACCGTGCAGTTCGTCGCATACCCGGTGCAGTCGCATTTCCCGGATGACCCCGTTCTCGTGTCCGATGTCTACCGGCGCTGGGTCGAGTGGCTGACGAAGTATGCGCACTAGGGTATTGAGGGGCGCCTGCGAATACGTTGACACTCCTTCGGCCGAAGTGGCGGAACTGGCAGACGCACGCGACTCAAAATCGCGCGAGGCAACCCCTCATGTGGGTTCGATTCCCACCTTCGGCAAGTGCGACAATTTCAACAGGCGTTTCGACTCGCAATCCGAGGTGTGACCGCGTGCCTCGTATAACGTTCGCGGCACGAGCGCGTTCGAAGAGAGAGAAGAGAGAGCGGCAGCTTTGAGTCACGATCAGGATCAGAACAAGTTAGATGGCGGCTTTTGGCGAGCCGTCATCGTCATGGGAATCATCAGCGCCCTCGGGATGTGGGGCATTGTCGTATTTCCTATTGAAGACTATCTGAAGGAAGCCGCGCAGCAGGCCGCCGACATCGATTGGCTGTTCAAGTTCATGGCGTTCTTCAGCGTGCCGATCCTCGTCTACGTGAACGGTTTCATCATCTATTTCGTGGTCCGATACCGCAAGCGGGCGTCGGATTCGATTCAGGCGACCGGCTCGCCGATCCACGATCATGCCGGTCTGGAGACGTGGTGGACCATCATTCCGGCGGCGCTCATGCTGGCGCTCGGTCTGCTGAGCTACAATGTGCTGCCGAAATACTACGGCGCGCAGGCGGCAACCGTCACGATGGAAGCGATCGGCCACAAGTGGGATTACGAATTTCGCTACCCTGGGCTCACGCAATCGGTCTACAACGATCTCTATCTTCCGATAAACGTCCCCGTCACCATCGACATAACGTCGGCCGAAGCGCGCGCAGATGACGCGGTCATCCATTCCTTCTGGGTTCCGGAATTCCGCATCAAACAAGACATGGTGCCGGGCATGGTCGTGCCGATTCATTTCACGCCCAATCGCCCCGGAACGTACCGAATCATCTGCACCGAGTTCTGCGGGGTCGGGCATTCGCATATGTGGGGGAGCGTTCACATCGTCTCGCAAGCGGAATTCGACGCCTGGTTCGCGGCGCAACAGAAGCAGGGTGCGAGCGGCGGTCCGCGCATCAACGTCGCGACCGGCGATGCCGGCGCCGGCCAAGCGCTTTTCCAACAGAAGTGCTCAGTATGTCACAATGCGGCGCCGTTCGACCAGCGCAAAGTCGGGCCGGGCCTGGCAGATATTTTCGACGATCCGCAACACCCGACGCTCGTCGACGCGAAGAAGGC
This sequence comes from Candidatus Eremiobacteraceae bacterium, assembly GCA_035295225.1. Classification (NCBI taxonomy): domain Bacteria; kingdom Bacillati; phylum Vulcanimicrobiota; class Vulcanimicrobiia; order Candidatus Eremiobacterales; family Candidatus Eremiobacteraceae; species Candidatus Eremiobacteraceae bacterium. The sequence goes on from DATGJI010000022.1 coordinate 43,244, forward strand.
TAACCCCGCCGATGTGGCCGAGATTTTGGAAAAGGGGTACACGGGCAGCATGGGATCGATGCCGAACATGCAGGCCAACGGATTATCGAGCACGGACATCGCAAATCTCATAGCCTACTTGAAGACGCTTCACAAATGAAGAGGACGAACTAAAGTACATGGCTGTCGTCGAAGTCTCCCACGCAACGAGCGACCACATCCATCCGCCGCCGGAGACGTTCGTCCAGAAATACGTGTTCAGCTTCGATCACAAAGTGATCGCGGTGCAGTATTTCATCACCACCGGGTTGTTCTTCGTCTTGGCCGGGTTGCTCGCGGAGCTCATGCGTGCGCAGCTCGCCGGCCCTAACAATCACGTGCTGAGCGTGACGATGTACAATCAGGCGTACAGCGTGCACGGGTCGGCGATGGTGTGGCTCGTCATCATTCCGGTGCTGACGGGCGCGTTCGGCAACTTGATCATGCCGCTGCAGATCGGCGCTCGCGACGTCGCGTTCCCGTGGCTCAACATGTTCAGCTTCTGGCTGTTCCCGCCGGCCGGCATCCTGCTCTTCGGAAGTTTTCTCCTCGGAGCGCCAGAAGCCGGTTGGACCGAATACCCCCCGATCAGCCTGCAAGAACCGGCCGGAACGAGCATGTGGTGCGCGGCCATCTTTCTCGTGGGTGTGTCGAGCACGATCACCGGACTAAACTTCTTGGTCACCATCATCAAGATGCGCGCGCCCGGCATGACGTGGACGCGTATGCCTCTCTTCGTGTGGGCCACGGCGGTCACGGCGTTCTTGTCGTTCATCGCAACGGCGAACCTGTCCGCGGCCCTGCTGGCGCTCTTCATAGAACGCACGTTCAACGTGCCGTACTACGATCCGTCGCGCGGCGGCAGTCCAGTCGTCTGGCAACACGTTTTCTGGTTCTACTCGCACCCTGCCGTCTACATCATGGTCTTGCCGGCCTTCGGCATCATATCGGAGATCATTCCGACATTTGCGAGAAGGCCGATCTTCGGATACAAGGCCATCGCCTATTCGTCCACCGCGATCGGATTGATGTCGTTCATGGTCTGGGCGCACCACATGTTCACGAGCGGCCTCGCGCAGTGGGTCCAGTTGCCGTTCATGATCTTGACCATGGCGATCGCCGTACCGACCGGGGTCAAGGTGTTCAGCTGGGTGGCCACGCTGTGGGCCGGGAAGATCCGGTTGGCATCGCCGCTGCTCTTCGTCCTCGGCTTCCTGAGCACGTTCACGTTCGGCGGCATCACAGGGATATTCTTGGCGTCCGTGCCGGCGGATATCCACGAGCACGCGACCTATTTCGTCGTCGCCCATCTTCATTACGTGTTGTTCGGCGGCAGCGTGTTCGGGATATTCGCGGGCCTATATTATTGGTGGCCCAAGATGACGGGCCGCATGCTCGATGAGGGATTGGCGAAGCTGCATTTTTGGACGATGTTCATCAGCTTCAACGCCACCTTTTTGCCCATGCACTGGATCGGATTGTTCGGCATGCCGCGCCGCGTCGCAACGTACGATCCGGTCTACGGCGATACAAATCTGTTCATCTCGATCTCGGCGTTCGTGCTCGGCGCATCCATGCTGATCTTTGCCTATAACGCGCTTCGCAGCGCGAGACGCGGCGAGCTCGCGGGTCCGAACCCATGGGGTGCGCGCACGCTCGAATGGATGATACCGTCGCCTCCGCCGTACTACAATTTCGACCGCATACCGATCGTGCTCGCCGCGCCCTATGACTATGGCCAACCGCTGCCATATCGCGAAGTGGCGCCCGAGTATCTCGCTGCGGTTCCTCGGTTCTAAAGGAGAAGAGCACAGGCACGATGGCGAGTCACGCGCTCACACTTGACGACGCGCAGTACGAAGAACAGCGGGATCACCGGCTGCTCGGGTTTCTTTTTTTCCTGATCAGCGACTGCATCATATTTTCGTCGTTCATCTTCACGTATCTGTATTTGCGAAGCGCGGCGCCGGTATGGCCGCCCGCGGGCGTGACACCGGCAGACCTGTACATGGCCGGCGTGAACTCGATCGTGCTGTTCGGAAGCGGTGCCACGATGCACTTCGCGATGGAATCTTTCAAGCACGACAAACATCTGCGATTCTACTGGTGGATGATGGCCACGATCCTGCTCGGTTCGATGTTCTTGGGCGGCCAAGCGATCGAGTATACCAACCTCATCCATGAGAACACCATGTGGACGACGAGCATCTACGGATCCTCGTTCTTCTCACTGACGGGGCTCCACGGTTTCCACGTTTTGATCGGCGTCTGCTTCCTCGTCGTGGTGCTGAACCAGACGCTCTCGGGCACGTACACGAAGACTCGCTATTTCGGTCTCACCGCGGCGTCGCTGTATTGGCACTTCGTCGACGTGATCTGGGTGGCGTTGTTCAGCATACTCTACGTGTGGCGCTAAAGGAGAACGACGTGGACGCAGCCGCCATCGAACGGACCATCGCTCTCGTCGGCGCAATCGTCGTGGGAACCGCCGCGCTCTGGTCGTTGAAGCTCGAGTGGCCGAAGACCGGGCTCGACGATCATGTGGCGAAGATCATGTTGGGTTTGCTGGCTCTTGGCTGCTGCATCGTGATCCTCGTGGCGACGCGTGTCCTGCACGGCATAGCATAGGAGAACGGCATGGCGGACGATTGGATGCATGGCGATATCCCACAGAGCCGGGGCATGCCCGTGACGGTGCAGATCTTCTTCGCGATCGGTGTTCTCTTGATCTTATTCATGGGTGCGATTTCCGCGTTCAATTCCAAGGAGTTTCACATCTGGCCGGCATCGGATTCGGCAAAGATCCAACTCCATAACTGAGGGCCCGACGCCAGCCGCCCTACTACCCCGCCGCGCGGCATGTCCAGCGAGGACGCTCCTTCGCTCGCATCCGGCTCGCTCTGTCGCTCGGTTCACTTCGTCGCTCTCGCCATCCATGGCTCCGCTCCTCGTTCAACGCCTCGCTTGGACATGCCGCGCGGACGTCATCGGGCGGCTCGCGCGTAGGGCATCAGCGGTCGATGTCGATAGCCGGGGCGTCTGAGGCGGCGAGAGCCGCCGAAGTCGAGCGGCGGAGCTAAACTATCCCGATGTTCCGCCGCGTCCCCGGCGCAGACATCGACCGCTGATGACGGAGCGTGCCGCGCGGCGGTAGCGTGCGGCGTTTGCGGAGCCGGAGCGGGGCTGTTAGGCTGGGGGGCGGTTGGCGCCGACGCCGAGCGCGGGGAACGAGCGCGGGAGGATGCCGGTGGATCGACCGTCGATCGCGTGGATGCCGCCGAACTCACTGAACTCGGCGATTGCCGGACGCATGGTCATCGTGAACTCCGCCGGACCGATCGCGGGCCACTCTCCGGCGATCCTGCCGTCCGCGGTTAGCACGGCGACATAGCCGCAGGATCCTCGCGCGGAGAGATCGTCGCAGCCGCGAGTGCGGACGTATCCGTCTACGATGAAGATAGGTTCGTACGTCTTGCGCAGCGCGATGATCGGATCGCGGACGAGCCACGCGGCGTAGACGAAGAACGCGACGGCGACCGGCGCGAAGATGATGGCGATCGGCAGGGCATCGTGAGCCGGCGGGCTGACGTTGGGCGTCACGCGATTCGCGAGCGCGACGGCTGCCCACGCCAAGAGTGCGCCGATGGCGGCCGGCTCGAGAGCGGTTAAGGCGCGTCCGGCGAGCCCGCGCGCGACGACGCGGCGCTCCGAAGGTAACCATGCGCGGCGAACGAGCGTCGAGCGGCGTTCGGCGGGAGTCAGAGCGATGGGAGTGAACGTGATGTCCACGATGGTAAAATTCGGGGCGGGACGCGAGACTCCCCGGGAGTGCGCTACGTCCCGTCCAGGCGGCCTGGCGGCATTTGCGCTCGCATCGTTCGTCGCCGCTACGGGCATTTCACTGCCGGCTTTCGCGGCGCCGCCGAATCCGTTCAGCTTACCGCCCGAGCGCGTGCTCGGTCGCGGGGATCTCATCCCCGACACGTCGCTCGTCGACCAGACCGGCGCTCATCGCTCGCTCAGAGATTTTCGCGGCGATACGCTCGTGATCGGTTTCATCTACACGAGCTGCAAAGACGAGTGTCCGCTCGTCACCGCTAAGTTCAGCGCCCTCGAATCGCGTTTGCCGCAAGCGGGCTTTCATCTCATCGAAGTCACGGTCGATCCGGAGCGGGATACGCCCCGCGTCCTGGCGGCGTACGCGAAGACGCACCACGTCGACGCCGCGCGCTGGACGCTCTTGACCGGCAGCGCGACGGCGATCGCACTTTTCGAGCGCGCGCTCGGCGTTTCGGCGATCGACGACGGCCGTGGGACGATCGTGCACAACGATCGCACGATTATCGTCGACGGACAAGGGACTATCGCGGACGTCATAGATGAAGCGGGATGGACGCCGGACGACATCGCTTCGGACGCACGCAACGTCGCCGGCCTGGCGGCGAACCCGCTGGATCGAATGGATTTAGCGCTTGGCCAAGCTGTCGCATACGTCTGCGGCGGGGTCGTCAACGGGAGAACCGGTCTTACGGACCTCGTCGCCGTGATCGCGATCTTCGGCCTGTCCGCCTGGGCGATGGTCTGGGTTTCGCGCAAGTTCTTTACCACCGGATCTTAATGCACGTTCGAGGGAGGTGACATAGCTCATGGCAGAAGCACTGTGGGAGTACGGCGTGCTCGCCGGAGAGAGCAAGACGAAAGCCTGGCTTGACGAGTTGCAACAAGTGCTGAACGATGGCTGGGAACTTGTCCACTTCGGGCCATACAACCAGAGCAATAACATCGCGATCATCCGACGCCGGAAGGAGTGACCGCGAAGGGTTGCCCGGAACGCTGCTGAAGCCTCAATCGTTGAACAAGATGATCCAGATAGAGTCGGTCTAGGAGCGCGATTTTGATAGGTCAGAAAATTGTCGGTACGGCTCTCGTCGCGGCGTGCCTCGCCGCAGCCGCGTGCGGCACGGGGCCCGGTCCGGTCGGCCAAGGCAATTACGGTACCATTTTCGGAACGGTGACGAACGCTTCGAACGGTAAGCCTATCCAAGGCGCGATCGTCACGGTTTCCGTGGTCGTCTCCGTGCCGACAGACGCGAACGGCCAGTATCGGATCACGAACGTTCCCGTCGATTCGCCGGGTGTCGATGAGACGGTAGCGGTGACCCAGGCGACGGGCTTCCAGCTGCCTGCTCCCAAGTCGGTTCACGTCCTCGCCGGCCAGCAATACGAGGCAGATTTCCAGCTCCAACCCTCTCCGTGAGGCGTTTCGCCAGAAGGAACCGTTCCAAATACCCCTGAACCTCTGTCCCGTTCCTAGAACCCGGCGCGTCGCGTACAGCGTTGGGAATTGGCATGGAGGACACCGTGGCGTTATCTTCCGGCGATATCCCCGCTGGCGCGAAGCAGCGTGGTGAATCCAAGGTCAACTCGGTCGACCGCGCCCTCGTCATCCTGGAGTACTTGGGGACGCAGACCAAGGAGATCGGCGTCCGGGAACTCGGGCAAGCAATCGGTCTCTCAAAGAGCAGCGTCCACCGCATTCTGCAGACCCTCCGCGCACGAGGCTTTGTCAAATGGAATCCCGACAACGCTCGGTATTCGCTCGGCATGCGCGCGTTCGAGGTCGGCTGCGGTATCCTGCGATCGATGGAAGCCCATACGGTGGCGAAACCGCATCTCGAGCAGCTCGTCAACGCGCTCGGTGAGACGGCGTTCTTGGGCGTTTTGGACGACGCTGAATTGGTCTACATCGACAAGATCGACGGCCGGCGGTCGGTGCGGATGTACGCCGACATCGGCGCGCGGCGTCCGTTGCACTGCACGGGCATCGGCAAAGCGCTGCTCGCCCATTTGGAGCGCGCGGACGTGGATCGGATCCTCGCTGCAAAGCCCCTCGCTCGATACACGAAGAACACGATAACCGACCCGGATCTGCTGCGCCAAGAGTTGGAGAAGATCCGCCGGCAGGGCTACGCCGAAGACAACGAAGAGATAGAAGAAGGTCTCTACTGCGCCGGCGCGCCGCTCTTCAATTATTCGGGCCGGCCGGTGGCAGCCATCTCCGTATCCGTGCCGAAGATCGGCGCACAGAACGTGCAGCGCGATCGCATCGTCAAGCACGTCGTTCAAGCAGCGCAAGAGATCTCCGCAAAGCTTGGCTACACGGGCAGACCGAAGACGTCCACAATCGGCTGACGCTAAGTCGCGAAGTCGTCTGACTCATGCGCATCGTCATCGCTCCGGATAAATTCAAAGGTTCGCTAACCGCTCGCGAAGCCGGCAACGCGATGGCGCGCGGTCTCGCGCGCGCGTTCCCGGGCGCGACTATCGATGTCGTGCCGGTCGCCGACGGCGGAGATGGCACCGCGCAGGCGCTTGTTGATGCGCTCGGCGGGAACTTCGTCGAGTCGACGGTCCGCGGCCCGGACGGAAAGGATGTCCGCGCGGCATACGGTGCGCTGCCGGACGGCCGGGCAGTCGTCGAACTGGCGCGCGCAAGCGGCCTCGCGCTCGTGGCACAAGGCAAGAACGATGCGCTTCAGGCGAGCACATTTGGCACGGGGCAGCTGATCGCAGCAGCGTTGGAGGGCGGCTGCAAGCGGCTGATCCTCGCGATCGGCGGTTCTGCGACGACTGACGGAGGAGCCGGCGCGCTCGCCGCGCTGGGAGCGCGTTTCCTCGACGCGAGCGGCAAGGAAATCGGTTCGGGAGGCGCCGCGCTGACGAAGCTGGAGACGATTCAGACGACCGAGCTCGATCAACGGTTGAAGGATGTCGAGATCCTCATCGCCTCAGATGTCGACAACCCGCTTCTGGGCAGGCGGGGCGCGGCCGCAGTCTTTGCGCCGCAGAAGGGCGCGAGTCCGGCCGATGTCGCGGCGCTGGAGGGCGCGCTCACGAAGTTCGCAGACGTCGTCGAGCGCCATACCGGTGCCCGCATGCGCGATGTGCCGGGTGCGGGCGCAGCCGGCGGCATCGGCTTCGGATTCTTGGCGCTTGCCGGCGCGCGGCTGCAGCCGGGCGCGGATCTTGTCCTGGATGCCATCAATTTTGCCGGACGAGTCGCCGGCGCAGACCTCGTGATCACAGGCGAAGGGCGGATCGACCGGCAGACGCTCGAAGGGAAGGCGCCCTACGCGGTTGCGAGAGCCGCCGGCAAGCGGCACATCCCGGCGGTTGCCATCGCCGGATCTCTCGACTGTTCGGCGGCAGATCTCGCGGAACTCGGCCTCGCGACGGCGATGAGCATCGTCGTGGCTCCGATCACCTTGGAGGAGGCGTTGGTGCGTGCCGCGCCGCTGGCGGAAGATGCCGCCGAGCGTTTGGGCCGTGCGATCGCCCTGACGCTATAAGCCGATCTCGGCGTTGCCGGGCTTCTGTCTGCCTTCGATCCAGCCGTTCATCGAGGCGCCGTGGACGTCGTTGATCAGCTTGACGATAGCGCGCCCGAGACGTTCGGGATCGTGACGCAGCACGTGAGTCTCTGACAGGAATCTTCCCGGCACGGGCGTGACCCCGAGCGGCGCGATCGCATCGAAGTCCGGCGAGACGGCAAAAGCGCGCTCGCGTTCGTACGCGCGCGCAAGCTTATGCGGCTGCTGGACGTTGACAAGCGCATAGTCGACGAGTCGTGCGTGAGTCCCCCGCAAAAGCGTATTGACGTGCTCGCTCGCCGTCATGCCGTCGGTCTCTCCGGGCTGCGTCATGATGTTGCAGACGTAGACTTTCACAGCCGAGGACGCGACGATCGCTTCCGTGATGCCCTGCACCAGCAAGTTCGGCATGACGCTCGTGTAGAGACTGCCCGGGCCGAGGATGATCGCATCCGCGTCTTCGATCGCTTGGATCGCCTCCGGCAGTCCGGTGCACCCGGCTGGAACGAGGCGGACTCGCTGGATTCGAGCGGTCGCCCTAGATATCGACGACTCGCCGCGCACTGTGGTGCCATCGTCGAGATCGGCTTCAAGCCCCACGTTGGCAAGTGTTGCCGGTAGAACGCGCCCTTTGATCGCCAATACGCGGCTGCTCTCTTTGATCGCGCGATCGAAATCGCCGGCGATACCGCACATGGCGGCGATGAAGAGATTGCCGAACGAGTGGCCCGACAATCCGTCGCCCTCGTGGAAACGGTATTGGAAGAGATCGGCCATCATCGATTCGCTGTCGGCGAGCGCCACGAGGCAGTTTCGGATATCGCCGGGCGGCAAGACGCCCAGTTCCTGGCGCAAGCGCCCGCTCGAGCCGCCGTCGTCGGTCACAGTGACGATCGCCGAGAGATTCGACGTGTACGGTTTCAGGCCGCGGAGCACGGTCGAGAGACCGGTTCCTCCGCCCACCACCGCTATCCGAAGGCCGCGGTCCAATCTGCGTGCCTCATAGATAGTCTCGATGAGACGCGTACCGGCTTCGGGCGAGAGCGCGGCGACGATGGAGCGCATCCATTGCCGCAGGCCGTAGTAGACAAGCACGATGCCGATGCACATGAAGATCCACTGCAGTGCGGGGCCGCCGAGCCACGGCAGCAGCACTTGGTCGATCGTCTCATTGATGTGAAAGTTGTAGAAGTGGGCATTTAGGACGCGTCCAAATCCGTCGAGAAAGAAGAAGCCGCCGATGATCGCCAGTATGAGCCAGCGCTTGAGCTTCATGCCCGGCGAGAGCCAGCGACCGAACCGGCCTAGAGCTGCGGATGCCTTACTCTTTTGCATCGCGCCGCTCCACGAACGCTTGGATTCCGGCCTGGCTCAGGTGCGCGACGAGTTCATTGGCGAGGTAGACAGAACGATGTCGTCCGCCCGTGCAGCCGATGGCGATGGTCAGATGCGCTTTTCCTTCGCGGATGAAACGAGGCAGGAGAAAGTCGACAAAGCGGTAGAGCTCGCGCTTGAAATCGCGCACCTCTTCGACGTCCGCTAAGAACGCTATCACCTTCGGGTGCGTTCCATCGAGCGGCTGAAGTTCATTGACATAGTTCGGATTCGGAAGAAAGCGCACGTCGAAGACGAGATCCGCATCGAGCGGGACGCCGTGCTTGAAGCCGAAGGCGACGACGGAGACGGTCATCGAGCCCTCGCCGGTCGAACCGGCAACCGCGTGACCGAGTTTTTCTTTGAGGGCCGAGAGCGTCAGCGCGGACGTGTCGATGATGACATCCGCCGCATCGCGTACCGGTTTTAGTTCCGTGCGCTCATGGATGATGCTATCGATGAGGCGGCCGCCGTCGGCCAACGGATGTTTCCGGCGCGTCTCCGAAAATCGCCGCACGAGCACTTCATCGCTTGCATCGAGGAAGATGAGGCGGTATCCGACGCCGTTATCCTTCAGCAGCTGAAGCTGGCCGAGGAGATCGCCGAAGATCTCTTCGCCGCGGATATCGAGCACGAGCGCGGCCTTGCGCAGACCCCGGCTGCCGCCGACAAGCTCGGCGAACTTCGGGATCAATCCAGGCGGCAAGTTGTCAACGCAGAAATATCCGAGATCTTCGAGGCACTTCGCGGCCTGGCTCTTGCCCGCTCCCGAGAGGCCCGTGACGATGACGAACTGCGTCGCCGGCGCCTGTGTGTGTGTCACGCTCCACATATTGGCCCAATGCCGGAGTTTGCCCCGCCTCAGGCGAACTGCGCGGCGCAACAGCGAGCAGTAAAGGGGCACGCGCGTGAAGGTTTTCCGGTTGGACGAGGCCACGGCGCTCCTCGACGTCGTGCGGCCTCTGGTCGACGAGCTGATCTGCATGCGGCGCGACGCCGCGATCAAATTGCTAGAGGCGCAGACGGCGAAGACGATGGTTTCGGATGCGACGGGTGCGCATCGCGCTTCGCTGCAAGAACGTCAAGCGCATGAATTGCAAGCCGCGCTCGTCGCGCTCATCGAACGGATCGAGTCGCATGGCTGCATCGTCAAAGATGTGGGGATGGGTCTGCTCGATTTTCCGGCGCTGCGCAGCGGTCAGCTCGTGAACCTGTGTTGGAAAGCCGGCGAACAATCCATCACGTTTTGGCACGGCGTCGATGAAGGATTCGCCGCCCGCAAACCCATCTCTCGCCGCCGCCGCTAGTCGGCCCCCCAATATACCGCACGGCATGCCGCGCGAGGACGCTCCCTCGCTCGCATCCAGCTCGCTCCGTCGCTCGGTTCACTTCGTCGCTCTCGCCATCCATGGCTTCGCTCCTCGTTCAACGCCTCGCTTGGGCATGCCGTGCGGACATGGCGAGTCGGAACGGAGCGACACGGCGACACCGGCGATGTCGATAGCCGGGGCGTCTGAGGCGGCGAGAGCCGCCTAAGTCGAGCGGCGGAGCTCAACTATCCCGATGTTCCGCCGCGTCCCCGGCGCAGACATCGCCGGTGTCGCGGGGCACGCCGTGATGTGAGTTGTTTGATCGAGCGATGTTGCCGAGACGCGCCTGTAAGCCGGGTTCTGTGCACGCACCGCGTGGGTGCGGCGGCGACCATCTCTCTGCGACGCCTGTCGCCAGGCGGCTGATGCGACGCTGTTTGGGAATCGAGCGGGCAGCTCGCGCCGCGCGAACGCGGCGAATCCCTTTCCGTCTTGCTCCCGGTGGGGTTTGCCCGGCCCGCGATTCTCACCGCGGCCGGTGCGCTCTTACCGCACCATTTCACCCTTACCGCGCGCAAGCGCGCGGCGGTTTGTTTCTGTGGCACTTTCCTTCGGGTCACCCCGACAGGCCGTTAGCCAGCACCGTTGCCCTATGGAGCCCGGACTTTCCTCAAGCCTCCTTGCGAAGGCTCGCGATCACCCGGCGCGCTCGGCACATCGCAGTATAGCACACTTTCGCGCTATGCCGCGCCGTCTCAATGAGTTTCTCGCCGGCCCGTCGTAGGACGGCGAACCGGAGGGTTTGCATGCACGCGTCGCGTCTCATGCCGGCGATCATTGCCGGCGTTATTGTGTCGGTAGTCGTCATCGGCGCAGCCGCCGGCGCTCCCGCAGTCGCTGTACCGCAGGCGACTCCGACCCCGGTCTCGAGCGCGACCGCGACACCCGCGCCCACACGACCGCCCAGCGAAGGCCAGATGCCGTACGAGCGGTTCGCCGATGGTGCGACGTCTCAGTCGGGGCTCTTCACCGTCTGGCGCAAACACGGGCGCGTCTTTCTGCAATTGGCCCCCACCCAACTCGACCACACGTACATGATTGCACCGATCCTGGCGAGCGGATTAGGCGAAGCGCTCTTTGCCGGCATCGAGTTCGACCCGATCCTCATCAGCTTCCGTCGCGTCGGCGACAACGTGATTCTGCAAGCGGAAAATCCGTACGGCAAAGCAAGTTCCGGCAGCCCTCAAGAGCGTGCTGTAGATATCTCGTATCCGCCTTCCGTCCTCGACTCGCAGCCGATCGTCGCCATCGACCAAAGCTCGGGCGATCTCGTCATCGGAGCGGATCTCTTTCTGACCGACCTCGAAGATCTGGCAGACGCCATCAACGGGCCGCCTGGCTCCGGCAATCCGTTCGTACGCTACCGTCTCGATCCGCGGTTGAGCTTCTTCGGCCCGACGAAGGCGTTTCCGAACAACATCGACATTGAATCCGACTTGACGTATTCGTCGTCGACACCCGGTTCGATCGACACGGTACCCGACGCGCGCAGCCTCTTCGTTCGCGTCAGTTACAGCATCGTGGATCTGCCGAACGACGGTTACATGCCTCGACTCGCCGACGACCGCGTGGGCTATTTCATCACCGCGCGCCGCCAGTACGATGATCCGCACGGCTCGACGAGTTTCGTCCGCTATATCGAGCGATGGAACATCCAAAAAGCCGATCCCCGCGCCCGCGTCTCGCCGGCGAAAAACCCCATCGTCTATTACATCGCAAACGATGTGCCGTTCGCCTATCGTGAGCCGATCCGGCGTGCACTGCTGACGTGGAACGATGCGTTCGCCGCAATCGGCATTACCAATGCGGTGCAAGTCCGCATGCAGCCCAACGACCCCGCGTGGGATCCGGACGACGTACGGTATTCCGTCGTGCGCTGGGTCGTCAGTCCGGATTCCGCATTCGCGTACGGTCCGAGCTTAGCCAATCCATTGACCGGAGAGATCTTTCGCTCCGACGTCGTGATCGACGGCAACCTCGCGCGCTATGGCGTCGGGTCGTTTGAGAACTTCGTCGCGCCGACAAAGGGCGCACTGCCGGCCGCGGCGCGGCCCTGCACGTTCAACGAATGCGACTACGGATCTGGCGAGCAGCAGCAATACGCGTGGGGCGCGTTGGCTCTTTCCCTGGACGACAAGTTCGGCCCGTCTGGGGCGATTCCGCAGTCTTTTACGAATGCGTTCATCCAATCCGTCGTCTTGCACGAATCGGGCCACAATCTCGGGCTGCGCCACAATTTTGCAAGCGATACCATCTATTCGCTGGCGCAACTGCATGACCCGAAATTCACTGCGGCTCACGGCCTCGTCGGTTCGGTGATGGACTACACGCCGCTGAACCTGTCGCCGCACGGTCAGCCGCAGGGCGCATACTTTCAGACGCGGCTTGGGCCGGCGGATTACTTCAGCATCAAGTACGGTTATCAGCATATCGCTGCTCGTACGCCCGAAGATGAGCGATCGGCGCTGAAGAAGATAGCTGCCGGCGCGGCCGCGCACGACCTGATCTATGCGACGGACGAAGACGCCGACTGGGAGGAAGGATTCGCGACCGATCCACGCGTGGGCGCGTTCAAGCTTGGCAGCGACCCGCTCGCATTTGTCGCCAATCAGCTGACGATCGACCGTCATCTTTTCGCCACGTTGACGACGCGGTTGCCTTCGACCGGGAACAGCTTTCAGGACGTCCGCACGGGGATGCTCGTGACGCTGAACGACTGGTATCGGAGCGCCACGTTTGCGACGCACTACATCGGCGGAGAGTATTTCTCGCGCAACCATCGCGGCGATCCGGGGGCGGTGGCACCCTTTCGGCCCGTCGCGCGCGCAGATGAGCGCCGCGCCTTCGACCTGCTTGCGAAGAACGTTTTCGCCGACGATGCGTTCGCATATCCGCCGGCCCTGCTCCAGAGCCTGGGCGCCGATCGCTTCGCGCATTGGCAGAGCGATCCAAATGCGAGCGGCCGCCTCGATCTTCCGGTCGACGAGTTCGCAGAAGCGTATCAGGCGATATTGCTGCGCCAGATGTGGCAACCGACCGTGCTTGCGCGCCTCGATGGCATTCAAGCCGTCGCGTCGCCGCCCTCGAGCACGATGAGTTTAGCGGATCTCTTCGATTGGACGGACGGAGCCGTTTGGGACGATTTTGGTTCGGCCCGCACCGTGGCTGTGCCTGAAGTGCACCGAGCCCTGCAGCATTACTACGCGGAGATGTTGATCGGCATCATGCTGCATCCGGAGCGCGGCACCCCGTCCGACGCGAGCGCGCTAGCCCGCCATCATCTCAGCATGCTGCAAGATCAATTAAATACCGCGCTGTCGAATGGCGTGGCCGACGAGACGACGCAAGCGAACTTCGAAGACATACGCACCGAGGTAAGTCAAGCACTGCACGCGACCATGCTTTCCGGGCAATGACCGATGCGACGGTTTCTCCTCGGTTGGTTCTGCGCGATGGCGTTCACGCTTGCGAATGCGGGAAGTCCTGCCGCTGCCGCGCAGGTCGAGATAACATATTCGATCGCTGCTCGCGGCGTGTCCGCGCACGCAGTCGCGTCGCTTGCTGCGACAGCCGATCAGGCGTTTGCGGATCCGCGCGGCTGGTCGCTCTGGGGACGCGTGCGCTTCAAGCGCGTGACGAGCGGTGGAAAGTTCACGCTCTGGCTTGCCGCGCCCGATGCGATGACCACCTTTTCAAGCGACTGCAGTCCGAGGTGGAGTTGCACGGTCGGACGCGACGTCGTCATCAACGAACGTCGCTTCGCGGACGGATCTCCATATTGGATCGGGGACCTATCCTTGTATCGCATCATGGTGGTGAACCACGAAACCGGCCATTGGCTTGGTTTCGACCACGCAGCCTGCCCCGCGGCTGGTGCCGCGGGACCCGTCATGATGCAGCAATCAAAAGGGCCGTCCCCCTGTCTTCCCAACCCGTGGCCCCTCGCGACGGAACGCTTGGCCGCGGCGCGCATCCTCGGCGTGACGGGCCTCAACTGAGGCGCGGCGGCGCATGACGGCGTCGTTTCTGCGGGTACGCGATGGTGTCGCCGAAGATCGTCCTTTTATGCTTGCGTTGGATGGCCTCGTTCTGGGAACGCCCAGGTCGACCGCCTGGTACGACGAGCAGCTCCGCGCCGGCCACGCGCTCGTCGCCGAACGCGACGGCGTCCTCGCGGGTTTTGCGATCCATCACCGGCATTTCTTCCAGCGCGATTTCCTCGCGCTGTTGATCGTCGAACCGTGGTGTCGGCGAAGCGGCGTTGCAACGGCGCTGCTGCGGGCGGTGGAAAAGCGCTGTGCCGGCGCGGACCTCTTCACCTCGACGAACGCTTCAAACCAAACGATGCGACAAGCCCTCAAGCGCTGGGGGTTCCGGGCCACCGGTCGCATCGACAACATCGATCCGGGCGATCCGGAACTCGTGTTCGTCAAACCGATCAGGCGCACTTAACTAAATTTTACGTTTTCTTTGAAGTTGCCGGGTACGATTCACGTCGTGAGGCGTGCCCTAGCCCGAATAGGCCATGTCCTGAGTCAGGGGAACGCGTGCAACCGGCGGATCGTCGGACCTTCATTGCGTTCCTCGAATTCTAGGTGCGCGAGCAGTTCCTCACTCAGTTTGAGCAATGCGTCGCGCAATCGTTCGCGCGTTGAACCTTCGTCTTTGATCGACAGTGAGTTCGCGGCGGTCTCCACGCCGTCCAAGAGATGCGAGACTCTCCTGTGGTCGTGTTCGAGCTTATCGACGACAGAGCCGAGGGCGGGATTGCTGCCGCGCAGGACGGGAAATAACGCGACGTCCTCGAGGTTGTGGTGCGAGTGGACGAACCGGCAGTAGCGCAGACAGCCGAGCTTCAGCCGCCACAAGTGCCCGTTCGTCTTTAGGTCGTGAATCTCGGCTTTAAGATCTTCTGCACTCGATCCGGCTGCGGTATCGTCTGCTAGCCGCCTGACGGCGTTCAGATCACGGCGCACCATGCCGTGCACCCAGAGCAGCTCCTCGAAGAGCGCTCGCCCGAGCTCCGTTTCCTCGTTGCTATCGGATGTGGGCACAGAACTGAAGATGGGGCGCGCCCCGCGCGATTCCCTACCGCGCGGCGATGCGTTGGTGCGGTCGCCTCACGCAACCGCTGTGTTTATGGGTTCCGAACCGGCCGGCGCTATTCGCCGCTCTATCATGCAACGGCGAGCTTTTTCAAGGTCGCCTTCGCGCATGTAGTTCGCCGCGGCATCGATCGCCGGTGCGCTCTGACATTCTTCACAGACGATCCAGTGTTCAATCCGGACGGCGGGAGTCCGATCTGCTGAACAGAGTGGGCATATCATAATGAAGCAGCCACGGAAAGGAACGGCTTCGACTTCGGCTTCGGAGCGCAAAATCGTGGTAACGCCTCGTGATCTGACGTCGCCAGCGGTAGTTCGCGCAGCGGTTGGACCATCTGCAGAACCCGCTCGATCCAGCTCCCAGGCTGTACGACAATTCCAAAGCGATCGCCCCGGTCTGCGTAAGCCCGCGCAAGTTGTTCCACGCACGCGCCGTCGATAAAATTACATTTCGATAAGTCCACGATAAGCGGACGAGATCTTGGAAATACCTTGATTTCTTCCGCCAGGGCGCCGGCATTCTCTAGATCGAGATTGGCGAAGACATGAAGGATCGAAATGCCCTCGACGTCGTCGCGAACGACGATGAGGTCGGCCGGATCGTCGTGGGAGTAAGGGAGTGCACGCGCTTTTTGGTTCATACGCGAATCATCGCACGAACCGGTGGAGGATTACTAGCTGTGACTCAACGCTCGCTTTGCCGCGGCATACAGAGTGCGACCTTGCATGTGTTTGGGGCTGTTATTTACGGCGGGAAGCGATCGCGCTAATCCTCACCGAGCCGCGAAGCAAACGACCGCGCAGAAGTGAGCAGCGTGCTCTGGATCTCCTCAAGAGGACGCGTGCGCATCAACAACAAGGGGCTCTCACCGCCGAGCGCGGGGTTTGCGCCGTTGAACCACGCCTGTGCCATGGACTTTTGGCCTGTCATCGCGATCATCGATGCCAGCTGCAGGGCAAGCCGTAGGACATGCGGCCGTTGCGGCTCGCGGTTTTCCATCCATTGCTGGACCGCGCGGGTCTCCTTGACGCCGCCGATCGCGGCGACCGTCGGAGCGCCGAGGAAGTCGACGAGTTCTTTCACCACCTGCGTGATGGGTATGGCCATCGCGTGGTTGTGAGACTCGACCCCAGTCAGTACACTATCTTGCATGTGTTTCACCCAGGGATTCGACCTGTGGAATGGGATGTGAATCACTATAGCATGGCCCCTGGTGTCGCGCAAGAGGCCAGCCCAAACTGGCCATAATCAAGGTTGTAAGTGTCCCGGAAAGCCGCGAGCGACACGGACGGGCCTGGACTCAAGTTTCGGCGCCGAACGACGGATCAGCCAGTGGGCTCAGCGCAATCGCGGACTTCGCCGACTCAGCCATTGCCGTCGGCACCGTCTTTGGCCGCAAACATTCAAGACTTTCGCGATGAGCGCTCACTGCCGCAGTCGCAAGATGAACACCAGACTCTAGAATCAACGCAGTTCCAACACGGGTAATGGCCATTCGGTGCGGGCCAGGTGCAATTTGCGGCCTATGCCAAGAAGTTGGCCATGGCCAATCAATTAAATTATTCGCAAGGCGACGCGGTTAGGTGACGTTGGACCTCGGCCTATTGAGGCGCGCAGTATTCCTAGAATGGGTTACGATGGTCTGGACCATTGTCGCCGGAGCGCTGGGCACGACCTTTGGGACGATCTCTCGGAGCGTTTCTTTAACGGCATTTGGCTTGGATAGCATCGTCGAATTGGTGTGCGCGTACGCTCTACTTCGTAGGCTAAACAAGGAGCTCGCGGGGCTAACTTTCGGCGAACGAGATGAGCTTAGGGCGGCGCGATTTGTGGGCGCGCTCCTGCTGTTTGCCGCCCTCTATGTCAGCGCCGACGCTTTATGGAGCCTGGTGACGCATAACCAAGCCAAACTTTCTGGTCTTGGGATCTGGCTCACGATAGCGACGATACCGGTGATGTTTCCGCTCGCGACCGCCAAGTCACGGATCGCTCGAAGCATCAAGAGCCGAGCGCTTCTCGCCGACGCAATAGGAAATGCGGTCTGTTGGTATCTAGCTGCAATTGTATTGGCGAGTCTTCTTATCGCTAGATTCTATCCGATTTGGTGGCTCGACGGCACGGCTTCGCTGTTAGTGGCTGTCATTCTCGTCGCCGAGGGCGCGAAAGCGTGGAAAGGTGAAGCTCTTTCTTAGCGTGAGCCTTCGGCGGGCGACGAGGATCGCGCGAGCACGGGCTCACGCATATCCGCTAAACAAGATGTCTTTGTCAATGACCTGCGGCTTTGCGCTGACTGTTTCCAGAAAGACTTATCGGCGAGTCGCTAGATATCGGTCGTTAGGGCTGCGCGCGAAGCTCATCCTTGAGGGGTGACCGCTAAGTCACAGTGCCGGGACCGGCGTGTACCAGATACCCACGTCCACAAGCTCGGCAACCTTATCACGCAGTCCCACGAATGCACGGTCGCTCGTGTCGAACGATCTTCCGGCAAAAGGCATTGATGCCGTGGCAGAAATGATGGATGACCCGACGACGGCGCGGCAGACCGCCGCTTCTTCGCCGAGCACTCTGGAGTATTGCGCTACAGCTTCGAACGGGTACTTTTCTTTACCGTAGTCGAAATCAAAGGTGCCTCCGTCATCCATTTCCGTAGACGACGCAGCGGGCAGCGGCCACGAGCCCTTGATGTTCGCGAATTCGCGACGCGCGTCGGCTGGAGATCCGAAGACCCTGAAGGTGACGACCGAAATCTCGCCGCTTTTCCGGCTGCGCAGCCTCAGTTGGGCGATGCCCGTGCGGGTGTCGGTTGACACGCTCGATCGCCTAAAGTCGGCGAAAGGAAGACCCGTGCCGGTGTCGTCCGGAACCGTCTTAAGGTAGTACGCCACATTCTCTAGCTTGCTTACGATCGCGGGCGAAGCCGTAGACGCCGGCGCCGGCTGCACCAAAAGGGCAGCAAAGACGAATATCGCGAGCGTCAAACTTCGCGCTGCGCGCATTCCACTCGCCTCCGAGTCTAAATTGTGGAGGATAACGGGGTCGAACCGTTGACCTCTTGCATGCCAT